>JAIRMO010000132.1 GCA_031258625.1 Spirochaetaceae bacterium
GGATACCCCTCCCGTTCCCCCGGAAGCCAGAAGAGTCTGAATATCCATCCGGACTTCATCAACGTTCCGGCCTATGTAATTTTCCACCCGGTTGATCATCACGCCCCGGCTGACCACCAGGCGAATCCGGCGGCCCGCTTTGACGATGGCGCCCGCCCGGGGCTCCTGTTCCAGGATAAACCCCTTGTCCAGGGACGACTGGGAATACCGGAGCTGAATACGGGGGTACAGTTCCTTGACCTGAAGCTCAAGCAGGGCGTCGCTTAGCTCCTTGCCCCGGACATCGGGAACCATGGTTTGTTCCGCCCCCCGGACGGCGATAAAAAAAATCGCCGCCGCGATAATGCCGACAAAAACCAGAATCCCCAGGGCCATGGAAATAAAAAGCCGCAGATGATTGGCCACATACCCTTCAATAGCATCCAGATCCAGATTGATAAACCCCATGTTTTCCCTCAACCGAGCCGGGAACCGGTAAATCCCCGGGCTCCGTTCAAAAAAGCCTGCCAGTCCAGGGCCTTTCTGGCCCGGTATTGTAAAGAGGTCACCAGCAGTACCCCGTCTCCCGTTTGTATCAGTATCCCCCGCCCTTTGTCTACGCCCAAAACCCGCCCCGGATCGACGGAACCGGATGTTCCCGCTTCCGGGCCTTCCCATGGGGCGGCTTCCAGGATGTACAGGTATTCCCCGCCCTGTTTGGTCCAGCAAAGGGGCCAGGGGGTAAAGGCCCGGATCCGGGCGTCAATATCCGCCGCGCTCTGCCCCCAGTCGATACGGCCGTCCTCTTTGGAAATGAGGGAACAGTAGGTCGCGTCCCCGTGGTTTTGGGCATACCCCACAATGGTTCCCGAAGCAAGCCCCCTGACCGTTTCCGGCAAAAGGGCGGCGGCTTTCCAGGCCATGATATTGCTTAAGGTTTCCGTGGTCTCCCGTCCGGTGAGGAAAAATTCCTCCTGGGCAAGAATCTCCCCGCTGTCCATTTCCGCCGCCAGCCGCTGTATGCTTATCCCTGTTTTAGATTCCCGGTGGAGGATCGCCGCCGGGACAGGGGCGGCCCCCCGGTATTTGGGAAGCAGGCTGGGATGTATATTGATCCCCCCCAGGGGGAAAAGGGCTAAAAATTTCGGCCCGAAGATGCGGCCATAGGCAAAAGAAACCAGCAGATCCGGTTTAAGGGCCCCCACCGCGGCGCGGATCCGGGCGTCGAGCGTTAAGGCCTTGATGATGACCAGAGGCGGCTTTCCCCGGACTATCAGCTTTTCCGAAAGTATCGCCGCCGCGGCCCCTACTTCGGTAGGTTCCGCCCTGCCGTGCCGTCCCCGGGGGCTGTCGGGATTGGTAAGAACCCCCGCCAGTTCAAAACCGGAATTTTCCCCGGTTAATTCGGCCAGGGATTCCAGGGAGGGGACGGCGATGCCGGGACTCCCCGCAAAAATGATCCGCAAAGGAACGCTCATCGCTAGGCCCTCCGCGCTTTTTCGAGTTTTGCCAAAACCCGGTTTCGTTTCGGCTCCGAAAGGCGGTCGATAAAAAGGACCCCCTCCAAGTGATCGTATTCGTGGAGGATTACCCGGGCCAAAATGCCCTCCGTTTCCAGGGTAAAGGGCCGTCCCTGTTCGTTCCAGGCCTGGACTTTGACCGTCCGGGGACGGATCACCTCCGCCCAGACGCCGGGTATGGAAAGACAGCCTTCCTCGTATTTCACCGTCTCCTGGGAGGTTTCTATAATTGAAGGGTTCACAAAAACCCGTGGAACATCCCCTTCAATGTGAACCACAAAAATCCGCTGTAACAGTCCAACCTGGGGACCCGCAAGGCCGACCCCTTTCCCGTCGTGGAGGGCGTCGATCATCGTTTCCGCCGTTTTTACCAGGGCGGCGTCAAATATTTTTACCGGCTCCGCTTTCAACCGGAGAAGCTCATGGCCAAGGGTGATAATATTCATGACCTATATAGTAACAAAAAAGCCGATCCCTAACAAGGAACCTTGATGTCAACATAAGTTTAGGGTACTGTAGCTTATGAACAGACCAGCATCCCTGACAAAAGGCATATTGTACGCCTTTACCGCCAATGTGATATGGGGAATTGTGCCCATCTACTGGAGGTTATTTCCCGGTATAAGCCCCCTCCGGATTTTAGCCTTCAGGATACTCTTTTCGTTTCTGGTGGTAGGAATTTTTTTATTGGCCCGGAAAGACACCGCCTGGATCGGGATCTTTAAAAACGCCAAAAAAGGCGGCCCCGTTTTTTTATCCGCCCTGCTCATTTCGCTTAATTGGGGTTTTTACATCTGGGCGGTGAACTCGAACCATATTATAGAATCTTCGCTGGGGTATTATATCCAACCGGTGGTGTACATACTGCTGGGGCTCTTCTTTTTCAGGGAACGGCTTCCGCCCCTGCAATGGACGGCCTTTGGGTTCGCCGCCACCGGGGTATTGCTGCTCACTTTCTTTTCAGGAACTTTCCCCTGGATAGCCCTGACCCTGGCGTTGACGTTCAGCGCCTACGGCCTTTTCAAAAAAAGCCTGACCATCGATCCCCTGAGCGCCCTGGGGGCGGAAACTTTTATAGTCTCTCCCCTGGCCATAGTTCTGCTGTTTCTTCCCATTCAGGGAACCATAGGGGAAAGCGGCCTGAGCCCCCTGGTGTTGTTGGGGCTGCTCCCCAGCGGGATTCTCACTTCCCTGCCCCTCTACTGCTTTGCCCAGGGCACAAAGCTCCTGCCCCTTTCCGCCGTGGGATTCATGCAGTTTGTTTCACCGACCCTGCTGTTTCTGGTGGGGGTTTTTATTTTCCCCGAACCCTTTCCGGTCAAAAACCTCATGGCCTTCGGTTTCATCTGGGTTTCGGTGATCCTCTATTCCCTTTCCCTCTTTATGCCGAGGGAAAGGAGGAGAATAGAAGAACCTGTTTCCGGTTGACTAAATTAGAAAATATTTAGCCGCGCCCCCAGGGTAATCCGGGGGATAATAACCTCAACATCCTTGACTTCCGAAGAAGCAAACCAGAGAATGGGCTCCACATACAGGGAAAGCGTTTTCGCGTACTTCCATTTGGGGAAGAAATGCGAAAGATCCGCCCTGAAAAATTCAAACTGGGTTAGGAAGGCTCCCATAATCAGGGCGGGCCGGTCATTGTCAGGATCCATGGTAAAATAGGAGAAATTCGCCCCCACCGCCAGGGACATGGAGAAAAATGACCAATCGGGCCCCAGGAAATAATCAAAGGGAAGGTAAAAAATATTGGCCAGGAGCTTGAACCCCGCCACCGTTCCCAAAAACCGGGCGGCTTGATGGGTATAGGGATCCTCCTCAGGGGCAAATCCCACCTGGAACTGTAATTTGACGTTATCCTTAAAGAAACTCAAACCCAGACCGATGTCTATCCAGGTGGCGCCCAGTACATTGGTGTCCAGGTACATACCCTGAATAAAACCGGGAACCGAATAACCGGCCTTATCGCCGGGACGAAGGCTTATCTCCACCCCGTCAAGTTCAAAATCGTCGGAAGAGGTTCCGTACACCTGGAGGGCGTCCCGGTGGGTGCTGTCTTCCACGGGTTCTATGGTTTCCACCTGGGGAATATTGGTATCCACCGTCAAAATCAGACGGCGAACCGCCACACGGCCATCGGCAAATTCGGCTTTCACCAGGACGGGCAGATGCCCCAGGGGGAGATCGCCGGTTTCCAGGCGGAATTTCCAGTTTCCCTTCCCCGAAGCCTTCCCAAAGGAACGGCCGTTGTCAAAACTCACCTGAACCTCCGTGACCGCCAGGGCTTTCTTTTGCTCCCTGGTCATGTTCATCTCTTCCACCGGAGAAACGGATACCCAGGCCCGGCCGGAAAGCCAGGGCCGCCCCGTAATGACATCCCCGTCCCGGTGGCTTTCCACAGTCAGAATGGGACCCAGGGGTACATAATGGACGGTATGTTCCTTACTGATTATTCGTTCACCCGAAGGAGAATCGAAACCGGCGGCAAAAATCATATTTTCTTCACGGGTAAGCCGTTCTTCCGGGTACTGATACCCGAAAAAGCCGTACCGGTCAACTTCCACCAGGGCGGAGGAATTCCCGTTCACCAGCAGGGTGATATTCCGGGGGATGTCGGCGCCGCTTACCTTTCCACTGACGAAGAGGGGGCCTGAATGATCCAGTCCGGGCATGGGGTTATAGAGAACCACCTCCGAGGCGGTGTCATCCACCGCGACCTGTATCTTCCGGGCAACCAGGGACTCGTTCCCCGCCCGGTCTTTGGCGTTGATCCGGAGAATATATTCCCCCTGGGGTAAGGCGGATATGTCCATGGTTTCCATAATCACCACTTCCGGGTTCAGATCGGTAATAATGGGGGCCACCAAACCCGCCACGCTGATGAGCTGCATTTTTACATCCCAGAGCTCAATATTGTCCTGCACCCGGCCGGCGATTTCCAGCCGGGTTCCTACCCGGTCACCGCCAACCGGCGTTTCAACGGATAATTCAGGGGAGGTGTTATCTATGTTGATCAGGGCGTTGGAAATGGCTTCAATGCCGTATTTGTCAACGGTCCGGATAAGAAGGGAATACACCCCGTCCTTATAGGCCGCGGTATTGAGGCTGAGGTTCCATTCCTCAGTCCCCCTGGCCCGCTGATAGGTGGTCCCGTTGTCCATGGAAATATTCACTTCCTCAATGCCGTTGGCATCGGCGGAGGTTCCCCGGATGGTAATATTTTGGCGGTTATACTCGGTAATAGCCGGTTCAACCACCGTGGCTTCGGGAGGGGCCAGGCTGACTTTCACGGCCCGGACAGCAGTCTCGCTTTGAACCCCGTAAATATCCTCGGTATAGACCTCGATGACGTTTTCACCGTCCACAACGCCGGAAAGGGGAACCGCCACCTGGAAACTCTGGGAGGTGGCAATTTTCTGGAACGGGGGCTCCTCCTCTTCCCCGGCATCGTCCCCGTTTTTCGGGTGGATAATGCGCCAGTTTACCGAGGCGATGCCGTCGTCGTCAAAGGCAATGCCGGATATTTCAAATGCCTCGGTGATCACCTCCCCGCCGGAAGGGGTGTTGACAAGCAGGGTGGGAGTATCGGAAGCGGCGTCAAAAGTAACGGCGGGCCCCTGAATGTAGGAGGCGCCGCTGGCATCGGTTATCCGAAAAGTCAAGCCCCCCCCCGCCTTGTTCATGGCCGTAAAATCGTGGATCAGGGTGAACCACACCTTGTCGTACCGGGAGCGGAAATTCAGGGGCACATACGTGGCGTTGTCCTCGGAATAGGAAATTTCGGTGATGGGAACCACGGCGGACACCAGGCCCGACACAGTAACCGTGCCGTGGACCCTGCCCGTGGGAGTGAGAATCTGAATTTCAGGCCGGCTGGTAACCCGGTTCAGGGGATGGTATAAGGGCATGTCCCCCACCCCGCCGGAAGTAGTCCGCAGTTCCATGTGGATGGGGCCTTCGTCAACCTGGGCTATGCTGATCTCCGCCCGGAAGCCCCCTTCCGGGTCTAAGGTGATAGGCCGCCAGTCCACATCGGGGCTCAGACGGAATTCCAGCCGGGAACTGTTGGAAACCCGGCCTTCCATGGTAAAGGTGGGACCCGACAGAAAGGCATTTGCCGCCGGCGCGGTCAGGGTTATCCGGGAGGGAGTAAGGCTGACAGCCGGAACAGTCCCGTCGGGGCCGGGAAGGGGGGCGGGTTTGTTAAACCGGATCTGGACCGGCGTCCCCGTAACGCCATCGGCGGATTTGGGGGAAACCCGCAGACTGCCGCGGCCCTGGGGAATCATATCGGGACTGATCCTGAACGCCGGAAGCGCGGACAATTCCTCAGCTAAACCGTCAATGACCACGGAATCGGGGGCAAAACCCCGCTCGATATGGCCAAAAATAGACGTGTCGGGAGGCAGGGCGTTCAAAACCGCCTGGGGGGGGTAATCAATAACCACGGTGGGAACCTTAACCTTCCGTTTGTCCTGGAAGCGAATGGAAGCGGTACTGACGTTCCCGCTCTTGTCCACCGCCGTTACCCGAAAAGAATCGGCGTTTTTTTGAACCGTCGAAAAGTCCAGGCCCATGGTCCAATACTGGTTGCCGGGGCGCAGGAGAATATCCGCGGTTTTATCCCCCCATTCATAATAAAGGCGGTCCACTCCGACCACATCATAGATACGGCCGGTTACGGTAACCTCGCCATAGACATCCTCATCGGCCCGGGGAGAAAGAATCTCCAGTTCCGGCCCCTGGTTGTCGACGAAAAAGAGATAGGGTTTTACGGTTTCTATACCCGTTTTATCCACGGTTCTGATGTAATACACCACCGGCCCGTCGTCCATGTTTTTGGTTCTGATGGGAAAGGTAAAATTCGCGGCGGTTTCCCCTTTTTTCGTTTTTAACGATATGGGGATAAAGGTCTCTCCCTCGTCGGCGCTGTACTCCACGGAACCAATGCCGTTGGCGTCGTCCGCCCGGCCGCTGATGACAGCGTTCCCGCTGATAAGATCCCCTGTTTTATGGCTCACCAGTTCTATTGAAGGAGCCGCCCGGTCTATGATAACAGGTATCATATATTCCGGCCCGGCGATGCCTTTCGAGTCATAGGCCTGGGCCCAGACGGTATGGGTTCCCTCTTTGAGGCTTCCAATGGGAATGATCAGGTTCCAGTAGTCGGAACCCTCCGCCACCCGGGGGTCCTGGTCGTCCAGGCGGACCAATACCCGGCTTACCCCGAAACGGCCGGAGGCCACCCCGATAAGCCGGATATCCTGACGGAGAATCTGGTTGGGTTCCGGGTACACCACCCGGGCTATGGGAAGCCCCGCGTTGGGATCCACCCGGATATTAAAGGGCCCGCTTTCCGCCTGGTTTCCCGCCGCGTCTTTGGACGTTACCAGGACATTGTATTTCCCCGGCTTGGACTCGGTTACGTCAAAATCCCCCTGCCAGACCTCCTTTCCTTCGGCGGTCTTGGTAAC
>JAIRMO010000159.1 GCA_031258625.1 Spirochaetaceae bacterium
CGGGTAAACAACCGGCCCGCCCATATTCACCCCAGTTATTTTTTCCCCGGGGGGGGTGGGTCCCTTTTTTATAACCCTGTTCCCCCCCCCCCCCCCCCCCCCCCCTACTAGGTCTCATACGTGCCGGTTCCCCCGGTTCCGGGGGAGAGGCGTCTCTTTTTCTCTTGATTTCCGCGCTGTTTTCTTCTCCCTTCGCGTTTTTTATACTTCCCTTTTTTCTCCGGTCTCCGATAGAGGGGCTCCGGCGGCGGTTCTTTCCCATGATGTTCGCCGCCGGGGTTTTTTTTATCCGCCGCCAATTCGGCCCGCAAGGGCCTTTTCGGCCGGCGATAACCCCTCTTTTACCTGCGGATGTATTTCGCAGCCCGTCCGCCGCTATGCCCGGACGGGATATATACGTTTTATCCATGTTGGAGGACTGATATGTCAGTAAAAAAGAGTCTGTGGTTAAGCGCCGGCCTGGTCATGGCACTGAGCTTATTGTTTCTGGGATGCCCCACCGAGGCGGAGTCGTCATCGGAAACCGTTTCGTATGAGCGGACCGCCCTGTGGGCCGCGGTAGTCGCCGCGGAAACCGACCTCAATTCCGCCTTTGTGAGTGAGCGTGCGGGCGTCGATATTGCCCCAGCGCAAAAATGGGTAACCCAGGCCCAGTACGATGCCTTTAAAGGGGCTATTGGGGAAGCCCAGGCGGTTGCGTATACCCTGACCCGGGCCGTGGAAGCGACCCCCGCCGAGGAACCCGCCATAGCCGCGTTAACCGCCGCCCGGAACACCTTTGACGGCCAAAAAGACGACGGTAAGGCAACAGATGTGATACCCGCCGGCAAGTGGGCGGGTGCGGCCCTCGCCGCAGGGGATTTTGAAATTGTTACCGGGGACGTTACCTTGGACGATGGTGGTACTGCTGGTTTAAGTATTGCTGCTGGGGGGGCGCTAACGATTGCGCCGGGGGCGAAACTGACCCTGAAGGCTGCGAAGCTTGCTGGGGCTATTGCGGGTACAATCATCGTCAAAGAGGGCGGAACCTTGCTTATTGAAAATATTGACAAAGATTCCAAATATTGTACGGGTGAACTTGTCCTGGAAAAGGGCGCTACGCTCATTGACAAAAAAGACGGGGGCGACTCGTTGCTTGCCGATTCTAGTGATACCGGGAAATATACAATCCATGCGGGGGCCACGTTAATAGCGAACAGCGCTGCGTTTGGCGGCCCTCGGGAGGCAGTCATCGTTGGCTCGTCCTCGGGGAATTATAGAGGGGAGTTCATCCAGCTTAACTCCGGTATCCTGACGCTTAAAGCTGAACAAGCGCTGGAACTGGATGGGAACGCGACCCTGGTCTACAACCTGCCGGTAAAGTCAATGGCCCTCGGCGCGACTTCAATCTTGACCGTAGACGGCGGCAGTTTACTTGGTGTGGATAATGATGATGATTTTCTTAACGCTTCTACAACCGGCGCGAAAATTGTGCTGCGGAACGCCGCGTCTAACATCACCGTTGTCGGTGCTGCTAAATATACAACAAGCGACCTCCCTGCCATCGCCCTAACCGGCATTGACTGGACATTTGATAATCCTGTCGGTAGTAGTGGTAAAGCCTATATCGCCGGACCGGTGGTGTTGTTAGTGAATATAGTCTCTGGGAGTACGGTGCTGGTAAAACAGTAGTAACCCTAACCCGGGTAATCACGGCGGGGGTTTTCCCGCCGGGGTTAGCCGGTAAACAGCCGGATCACGGCGTCAAACTTTGGTTTGGCGCCGGTCTTCTTTTTTTTAATTCCTCATTTTCCATTCTATACTTTCATTCTATTCATCACCGGTCATCCCCTGCGGGCAGGGGAAGCGGCCTCTGGTCCCTGTTGCCGGTAAGACATACGGATCCGCGAAACCGGGTAAAAAAATCATTTTTTTCTAAAATTTTATCCGGCTTTATTGGACAAAACACCGGCGGTATAGTAAAATTCTTACGAGGAACAGGTGAATATTTTAATTCGAGTGCAAAAAAAGATAGGACGGGGTATCAATACCCTGGCAGGCACGGCCGCCCGGTGGTTCCACCGGCCCAGGAAGCCGGTTTTTCCCCTGGCGGATCGGCTCCTGGCGGATACCCTCAGGCTGGCGGAGATCCCTTCTCCTACCCGGCGGGAGGAGCTGCGGGTTGCCTTTGTTCTGGAACGGCTCAATTCTCTGGGGCTTATTTCCCGGATCGATGAAAACGGCAATGTCTTGGTGCGGTTCCATTCGGCGGAGGTGGTCGATGAGCCGCCCCTGCTGCTGTTCACCGCTCTCGGCTCAAAACGCTGGCATCCCCTGGAAAGCCTTTCCCGGCTGGATGCGGTCTATGCCTCCGGGGCCGGGCTGGGGGATGTCCTGGGGACCGCCGCCCTGTTGTCGGTGGCGGAAAATATCGCCGGCGGCAGGAGCGTCTGCCACCGGGATCTGCTCCTCTTCTTTGCGGCCCGGTCCTTTGACGATCCCGAGACGGATGTTTTTTCTTCGATCACCGAAATCCCCATGAACCGCCCCTGCGCCGCCATCGGGGTTTGGGGGTTTACCCTGGGATCGGTCCGGGCCCATACCCAGGGAACCTACCGGATCAATATTACCTTTTCCCTGGAGCATAAAAAAGAATCCGGCAAAACCGAGGTCCCGTCCCCGGACCGGGCCAACCTCGTAACCGACGCCCTGTTGTTGACCACCCAAAAACTCTCCCGGATCACCGGGGATACCCATAATGTGGTCCACTTCTACACCCGCCGCCTTGAAGTCGGTACCGGGTTCGGCCGTATCCCCTCGGAGGGGCTTCTGGAAATTGAGCTTGAGTCTTCCGACCCTTCCCTGTTGGATAAAACCATGAACGAGGTTAAGGCCGCCGCGGAGGCCGCCGGAGAGGGAAAACCCCTCAAAATTACCGTGGATATTACGTCCTTTATCCCCGTGGGAGATCCCACGGTCAACGCCGGGCTTTTTCAGAAGATCCGGGAAATTATGAAGGAACTCAGAATAAAAACAAACGAAGAAAACGGCTCGGACCCTTCGGCGTTCCTCTCCAATCAGGGGATCCCCGCGTTGTCCCTGGGGATTGTATACGGCCAAGAAGGGCTGCACAAGGATAAGATAGAGATTGGGTCCATAGAAAAGGGCCGTTTATTGCTTGAGAGAATAATAACCCGCTTCCCCCGGGAAAAAATGTGAAGCCCCCTGACAACGCTCTTTTGCGGAAAACCTGGCACCATTCCCGGTTCCAGGACATCAGCCGGCTGGTTAATTTAAAAGAAAAAAAAGGCCTTAAAATATCCCTTGCCTTTCCCACCCTGAACGAAGAATCCACCATTGGAAAGGAGATCCTGGTTATCCGTACCGAACTCATGGACCGGTACCCCCTGATTGACGAAATTGTGGTGATCGACTCCTCCTCCAAGGACAACACCCGAAAGGTGGCGGAGCGGTTCGGCGCCCGGGTGTTTACCTCGAAAACCATCCTGCCCAAATACGGCGCTTACCGGGGCAAGGGGGAAAACCTCTGGAAAAGCCTCTACGTTCTTGAGGGGGATATTATCGTCTGGGTGGACGCGGATATCTCCAATATCGCCCCCAAATTTGTGTACGGCCTCGTGGGACCCCTTTTGGAGGATGACAAAATCGGCTATGTCAAGGCCTTTTACGAGCGGCCCATCCGTTCTTCCGGGGGAATAGCCCCTTCCGGGGGTGGCCGGGTTACGGAGATCCTGGTGCGGCCCATCTTTTCCCTTTTTTACCCGGACCTGGCCCGGCTGGTACAGCCCCTCTCGGGGGAATATTCAGGCCGCCGGGAACTCCTGGAACGGCTCTCCTTTTCCGTGGGCTATGGGGTCGAGCTGGGGCATCTCATCGATATTTTTCATGTGGCCGGGATCGAGGCCCTGGCCCAGGTCGATTTGGACATGCGGATCCACCGCAACCAGACCACCGCGGCCTTGGGTAAAATGTCCTTCGGGATCCTCAACACCTTTTTGACCCGGGCGGAAAAATACGGAGCCGCCACGCTGCTCCGGGAGCTTAAGGACGAACATATCGCCCTCGCTATGGAAGACAACATCCACAAGGTCCAAAAAACCCCGATCTCCGGGATTGAACGCCCCCCGATGCTCGAAATCCCCGAATACCGGGAAAAATTCGGTAAAAATTGAGAAACCCCGGCGGCGGGGGGCGGGTCTATGGAACAGAGCCTGACCCCGTACCCCAGATATAGCGCGCTATATCTAACACTTGGGGTCTGACCCCATACCATATATAGCGTATCATGGCTCGTATACCTGGTATGTCTCAAGGTAAGCGGTATTACGATACGGTCTCCCGCCGGAAACGCGCAAGGACACTATATCTAACACCTGGGGTCTGACCCCATAGGCGTTTACTTAGGGAACGAACCCCTTCTGGGGGCGGGGTTTGCATAAATATACGGTTGGGGTCTGACCCTTTACGTATATTTATGCAAGGAGTGGGGGCGGACCCGCTATGCGTATACGTTGCGGAAAAAGTCCGCCGGTTACCCTGATTTTCACGGATTAAGGAGGCTAAAATCAGCGTTAATCCACGGATAAATTCTTCCAGTCTTGCGTTTAAGTAAACGCAAATGGGGTCTGACCCCATACCCCGTATATAGCGCACCATATCTGGCAAGCGGGGTCTGACCCCACACCATATATATAGCGTATCATGGCTCGTATACCTGGTATGTCTCAAGGTAAGCGGTATTACGATACGGTCTCCCGCCGGAAATGCGCCCAAAGGAGGAGGATGCAAACCCGTGAGCGTTTATCCTGGCTCCCTGTCCGCCGGTTGACACATATAAAAAAAAGGGGTAAGGTAGCGCCATAAATTATCTCTCATCGCGGGGGAAATTGAGGGGGTATTATGTCCGTTATTTTTGAGCGCCGTTCGGTACGGAGCTTTTTACCCAAACCGGTGGAACCGGAAAAAATTGAGCGGATTATCCGGGCCGGATTCGAGGCCCCTTCCGCCCACAACCGGCGGCCCTGGGAATTTATGGTGATCACCGCGGAAAATGACCGGAAGGCCATCGCGGATATGAGCCCCTACGCCAAGATGACCGCAAGCGCGGCGGCGGCAATTATCCCCTGTTTCGACAGGAACCTGGGAAACAAGGCCGATGAGGAAGACACCTGGTGGATCCAGGATCTGTCGGCGGCCACGGAAAACATACTCCTCCAAATAACCGAAGAGGGACTGGGCGGGGTTTGGCTCGGCTGGTACCCGGATGGACCCAGGGTTACGGCCTTTTCCCGGCATTTCAGCCTTCCCGCCCATATTGTTCCCTTCGCCGTCATTGCCCTGGGGTATCCCGCCGGGCCGGTAAAGCCGGCGGACCGGTTCGACCCCTCCAAAGTACACTACGGCGTCTACGGGAAACACTCCGCCTGAGCCGCCGGGCCCGGCGCCGGTTAATGGGTAACGATCACCGCGTTGAAGACCAGGGGCCCGGAGCCGGTGTTTTTGACGCAGTGGGAAGCGCCGTTCCCGGTGATCATCATGTCCCCTTTTTTGACCGGGGTTTCGATCCCGTTATCATCCACCGTGCCGTTACCCTCCAGAAAGATGAAGTATTCCGTTTCGTTTTCGTGCCGGTGTTTACCGATAGATGACCCCGGAGGCAGGATGAATTCCCCCGCCAGGCGGACGTTTTTTTGGCTATTGTCCTCCGTTAAATGGGTAAGGGTGAGGACCCCTTCTCCGTCCCGCATCCGCTCTTTTTGCTCAACCTTCATGTCGTTCCGATGGATAACCATAATCGCTCCTCAAAAAAACTGATAATAGAGGCTGTTCCAAAACTTCAGTTTTTGGAACAGCTTCCTTGGATTTAAGAGAAAAACCGGGGCTTTTGACCGGTTTTTCCAAGAGCCTGTTCCAAAACCGTGCGCGTTAGCGCACA
>JAIRMO010000007.1 GCA_031258625.1 Spirochaetaceae bacterium
GGGCCGATAAAAAAGGCCCTGAGGGTCCGGGGGGGATGGGGGGAGTTGCACACGATAAGGAGGACCGTTACCAATACCGCAGCCCCCAGGGTAAGGGAGGGACCCAAAAAGGCTCCCCAGGAGGTAAGGGGTTTCCCCGGCGGTTTTGAAAAAACGGTTCGCGCCGGTTTAGCCATGGGGTGCCTCCCCGGCCATGGCCCGGCCGATACGGGTTTGTAATTCCCGGATATATGCCGGATCTTCCCGGTTTTCAAGGGGGTAGGGAAAGATCCGGGCGGAAAAGGCTCCGTTCCGGAGGACCCGGATTTCATCGGAAAGGATCGCCAATTCTTCGGTATCGGTGGAAAAGACGAGGATCGCCCTTCCCGGACCGGCGTAGGCCCGGAGCCCCCGCAGCAGGCCCGCCCGGCTGGCCCGGTCAAGCCCCCGGCTTGGTTCGGCCAATACCAAAAGGGGCGCCCTTTCGGCGGATTCCCTGGCCAGGGTGATCCGCTGGATCATGCCACCGGAAAAGGAGTTCATCCCCCCCCGGGGAGAACGGGACAGCTTGGCGTTATCCATGACCACGGCGGTCCAGGTGTCAAGGTAAACCCTATCCATAAAGGTGAATTTTCCCCAAAACCCCCGGAGCGAGCGGCGGTGGGCGTGGAGGATGATATTGTCCCGGATCGAAAGGGAGGGGGCGCTCCCGGAAATACCCGCCCCCAGGTACGCCGCCCCGGCTTTCCGGAAGGCCCCCGGGCCTTGGCCGGTAATATCCCGGCCGTTAACCGCCAGGGTTCCCCGGGCGGGCCGCAGAAAACCGGTAACGGCCAGTTCCAGGGTTTCAAGGCCGCTGTCCCTGACCCCGGCAATCCCCAAGATCCTGCCTGGGGAAAGTTCCAGATCCACCCCCCGGATAAAAGGCCGGCCCGGTAATTCCACCGAAAGGCCGCGAACCCCTAAGACATCGGGTCTTGGGGCCGCGTTTCCACCCGCCGGTGGGGGAGGGTCGCTTTTTGGGGGGAAGGGAGAGATCGGCGCCGAAGATCCGCCGGTTTTTTCCTCCCCTTCTTCAAGACCAAACATGAGGTTCCCCAGGCTTTGAGCGTCCAGGGAGGCTGCGGAACGGACCGCCACGGTCCTTCCTCTTCGTAACACCGTTACCCGGTCAACCAGGCCCAGGGTTTCTTCCAGCTTATGGGAAATAAGCACGATCCCCTTCCCTTCGGCCTTGAGCTGGGTAAAAAGGGCAAAGAGTCCCTGGGTTTCCCCGGGGGTAAGTACCGCCGTGGGTTCATCAAATACCAGGTACACCGCGTTTCGCAGGAGCAGGGCCAGGACCGCGGTTTTTTGCCGGAGGCTTACCGTAAGGGAATCCGTGGGCCGGTCTATGGGGAGATCAAACCCCCAGCGTTTGGAAAGGAATCGGATCCGGTCCCGGGCCTTTTTCAGGTTTATAAAGGGGCCGGAAAGGGGTTCGCCGCCGAGGATGCAATCTTCCCAGACCGTAAAGCCCGGAACCAGATTGGGGTGCTGGCGGACCATGCCTATCCCTGCGGCCAGGGCGTCCGCCGGAGCGGCAAAGCGCTGTTCCTTGCCGTTTACCCGGAGGATCCCCGTACTGGGCTTGAGGTAACCCGCCATGACGTGCATCAAGGTGGACTTTCCCGCCCCGTTCTCCCCCAAGAGGGCGTGGATCTCCCCGGGACGAAGCTCAAAACCGGCATCGTCCAGGGCATAGATCCCATTAAGGGGAAAATATTTTCCTATTCCGCGTAATTCTACCATCCGGCCCGTCCTCCCCTTGTCTAAAGGGGCTTTCCCTCATTCCCCCAACCGGAGCTCCCCCGACCGGATCCGCCCGACAAGTTCCGCCTGTTTTGACCGGATTTCCGGACTCACGGCGCCGGCATACCGGGGATCATCTTCAACAAAGTCCACAAAACCATCGGAAACCCCCACCATCTCGGCCCGGCCAAAGGGCAGGGTCCCCTCCAGGTACCGTTTTGTTTGTTCGTAGGCGGCCTTATCCTGGTGTAAAACGGAACTCCCCACCACGGTTCCGGGACGTATGCCGTACCCGTTGGTATCAAACCACACCGCCTTTGCCCCGGCTTCGAACGCGGCCTGGACCACCCCTTCGTTGGCCCCGCCGGCGATACAGAGGATCACCGCGACCCCTCCCCGGATCATGTCTGCGGCCAGGCTTGCCCCGGCTCCCGCGTCAAACCAATTCCCCACCACCCGGAAATCCACGGTAAAGGAGGGGTCGACCGACCGGGCCCCGGCAAGATAACCGGGGAGGATGATATCATTCATGGCGGGATATTCCTGGCCCGCCACCAGGCCGACCCGCCGGGCCGCTTCCCCGGCGGGCATCCCCAGGGTAACCAGGGCCGCGATATGCCCCGCCATAAAAGCCTGTTCCCTCTGGTTGTACCGGAGGCTGTAAATCCTGGGGTTCCCCATAACTTCCCCATCCAGGAGGAGAAATTGCTGCTCCGGAAATTTAACCGATACGCTTTGGGCTATGGCGGGTAGGGAAGGATTGGAGGAAACAATGAGGCCGTAGATACCTGAAGCGGCCAGGGCGGTTATCCGCTTTTCCCATTCGGCCTGATTAAACCCTCCCTCAATAACCGTAACGGTTACGTCCGGCTGTTCCGCCGCCGCCCGGTTTACCCCGGCGGCCAGCATCTCATAGATGGGGCTTCCCGACATAACCCCGGGGATAAACACGGCGATTTTTTTTGATTTATCCTCTGCCGCCGGGGAAACCCCGCTTTTGTTACTTTTTTTCGCCCCGCATCCGGTTAATACCAAAACCGCGAAACAAATCAGGAACCCGGGGAGCAACCCCTTCCTGAAAAAATTAAAAATCATAACTGCCTCCGGTGTAATAGCCTTGCATCCGGAGCAAAAAAAGCCCCGGATGATCGATCATCCAGGGCTGATGTTCTGGGAAATGGCTTACGGAAGGTTTTTAATTCCGCTCACACAATTTTCTTCCATCCGGACTTTACCGTCGGCGCCGGAATTTCACCGGTTCAGTTCAGGACCTTTCCTTAAAATATCCTGAAGTCGCGGGCTATACCGCCGGTTAGGAATTACGGTGGATAACACACCGCGCACCCGACCCTGAAAATCTAAGATAAGCATAATACCGGCGCCTTGTTGTGTCAATGACCCGCATTGCCTCACGGAAAATGTTACCAAAAAGAGTCCATGCCTCAAATTGAAAATGTTACCCAATCATAATAGGGAGGCTCAAAGGAGGGCGTCCGAATGGGGGTAACTATGCGACAAAAACAAGCGGTAACAC
>JAIRMO010000040.1 GCA_031258625.1 Spirochaetaceae bacterium
TTATGTATGTATTCACTCATTCCTCTATTTTAGCGTACTTTGATGTGGGGGAACATATCCCCCACACCCCCAGAATCACGCCGCAGAGCGGCGGGGAATTAAACCCATAGAGATTAAAGAAGGAAGAAGGGGGGGGGCTTGCATAAACATACGTAAAGGGTCGGATGCTGGAGGCATTTCTGCATAAACATACGCAAAGGGTCAGACCCCAACCGTATATTCATGCAAGTCCCCAGGGGGGCGTCATCGGTTTTTGGTACGGCATGGGGTTTAGTAAAACGGGCGGCCCACACACCTGTACGAGCCGCTCACACAAAGGAGGGGGCGGGATTCCCTTACTGAACCCCGCTCCGGGGGCCTAAAACCCACTGGTGGGCGCCGGTACGGGCGGCTGTCATAATTCTTCGACTTTGGGGTTTACCTGTTGACCCTATTGACAGGAATATCCCGCAAAGAGTACTATTTAATTGAAAATATGACTATCTCTAATGACCATCCTTTTGCGGCCTTCGGTTTATCCGATGGGGTACTGGCGGCCCTTACCCGTAAGGGATTTGAAGCGCCCAGTTCTATTCAAGCCATAGCCCTGCCCCGGCTCCTTGCGGACCAGGGGCACCTCGTGGTTAAGGCCCGGACCGGTACCGGTAAAACCGCCGCCTTTGGGATACCCCTGGTGGAACGGCTGACCCAGGGGGGCCACGAGCCCCGGGCCCTGATCCTCACCCCTACCCGGGAACTGGCCCTTCAGGTTTCCAAGGAAATCGAATCCTTTGTCCCGGGGCTCTATCCCCGGATTACCGCGGTTTACGGCGGTTCTTCTATTAGAAACCAGATCCTGGACCTCAAGCGGGGCACGGAGATCGTGGTGGGAACCCCCGGCCGGATCATGGATCTGATGGAACGGAAGGTCCTGAATCTCTCCGCCATTGAGTGGTTTATCCTGGACGAGGCCGACGAGATGCTGGACATGGGCTTTTTTGAGGATGTGGAAACCATCCTCCGGGGGACCCGGGGCGAGCGCCGGGTGGCGCTTTTTTCCGCCACCATGCCCGACGCTATATTGAAGGTGGTCCGGGAATATATCGGCGAGGTGGAGATCCTGGAAGATACGGTCCCGGAGGATGAAAAACCCGCGGTGGATCAGTACTACATGGTCTTAAAAAAAGAAGACCGCCTTGAGGGGCTCAGGCGGCTGGTGGACGAAGCCGAGGAATTTTATGGCCTGGTTTTTTGCGCCACCAAGGCCGGGGCCGACGAGCTGGCCCGCCGGCTGGTGGAAGGGGGGTATCCCGCGGAGGCCATTCACGGGGATCTTTCCCAGGAGGCCCGGGAGCGGACCCTCCGGCGTTTCCGTTCCAAGCTGACCACGATCCTGGTGGCCACCGATGTGGCCGCCCGGGGTATCGATATAGAACGGCTCACCCATGTGGTGAACTGGGATCTGCCCAATGATCGGGAGACCTACGTCCACCGTATAGGCCGCACCGGCCGGGCGGGCCGGCGGGGCAAAGCCGTCAGTATGGCCCTTCCCTCGGAGCGGGGCCGGCTGAACGGCCTTTCCCGGAACATGGAGCGGGTTTTGGGGAGCCGGATCGAGTGGATGCGGCCCCCGCCGGTAAAGTCCGTGATGGATGCCATCCTAAACCGGATCCGCCAAAGGGTGATTGCCGCGGCCCCCCAAAACGGGGTCCCCCCCGGGCAGGAGGGAGGGACGGATCCCGCAGCCCTGGCCCCCCCGCTCCACTCCCGGTTGAGCCGGGAACTCGTCGAGGCCTTGGGCGCCGAAGGGGCGGTCCTCGCCCTTATCGCCGGTTCCTACGGGGAATTGCTGGATTTTTCCCGGTACGGCCCGGTAACGGAATTAAACGAATTTGCCGGTCACGAAACAGAACGAAAGCGGGGGAAACACTCCTTTGATGAGCCTAAGTTTCTCCGCCGCCACGGCAGGGGCCCTGCCGGACGCAAGGGGGAACGGGGCCGGGAAACGAGCAGCCGGGTATATATCGGCCTTGGCCGTCGGCACGGCGCTTCCGCGGGGGATGTGGCCCGGCTTTTGATGCGCGCCGGCGGCGTACCGGGGCGCATGGTGGACGCCATTGAGATGAAAGACTACTGCGCCTTTGCGACCATGCCGGAAGACGCGGCCCGGCGGGCCTATGCCTTTTCCCGGAACGCCCCGGAGGACCCGGCCATCAAGCCGGCCCCCCCCCACCCCCATAGGGGGGATTAGGACCCATAGGCGTGTACTTAAACGCAAGACTGGAAGCATTTATCCGCGGATTAATGCTGATTTTAGCCACTTTAATCCGTGAAAATCAGGGTAACCGGCGGACTTTTTCCGCAACGTATACGCATAGCGGGTCCGTCCCCCCACTCCTTGCATAAATATACGTAAAGGGTCAGACCCCAAGCGCATATTTATGCAACCCCCGCCCCCAGAGGGGGTTCCCTTGTTCCCTAAGTAACCGCCTATGGGATTAGGCCCCCGGAGCGCGGCCCCTCTTGAACGTGCGCGTCCTCCTTCGTCCGCCGGCGGCCCCACCAGTGGGTTAAAACCCCCTATGGGGGCGGGCGAAGGGGGATGCGGCCATTCCGCCCCTCTGCCCGCGCCGGGGGCCTAAAGCCCCCTGTGGGGGCTATAGGGGGGCTTAATACGCCGGGCCGTAACCAGCTCAGAGGCGTTTGCCGCGTCCGGTATATATATATCGGCGCCTATGGCCTGGCAAAACTTTTCCGTCACCGGTTTTCCCCCAATCACTATTTTAATCTGGTCCCGTATATTCGCCGCCGCCGCGGTTTGTACAATAAGTTTGAGTTGAGGCATGGTGGTGGGAAGCATGGAAAGGGCGATAATAAACTGGGCTTTTTCACTGATAGCTGTCTGGACAAATCTTTCCGCGGAAACCCCGGTACCAAGATCCAGCGCCTTAAACCCCATACCTTCCATCATGACGGAAATAAGGTTTTTTTCAATATTCTGGGCCTCTCCCTTTACGGTTCCGATAATTACCGTGGCCTCGGGTTCTCCCACAGGGGTGGGGATCAAAAGCCGCAGGGCTTTTAGGCCCATATTCATCGCCCTGGTGGCGATCAACATTTCAGGCAAAAGGATTTCATTCCGTACCAGCCGTTCCTCCATGTTTTTTATCCCCGGGATTAATCCTTGTTTGAGAATACTCTCCACACTATAATTTTCCGCAAAGGCTTTGGTTATAAGGGCTGAAGTCTCCATCGCCTTGCCGGATTGTAAGCTAGATGAAATTTCACTAAGGTTTATCATACTTAACTCCTCATTAGTCATTATCCAACAAGTATTTGCCGGAATATTGTAATTTATTCCGATATGAGGCAGTTTTAAATTTTGACATTTTAAGACCGCCTGTACGCCCGCTATTTTTCAATTATGGAACGGTAATCTCCCGAAATATTGTCTTCTGAAATCTCAGAAACCCTGCCTCCTCCATGGGTCCGGTATTTTCCGGGGCTTACTCCGGTGTAACTCTTGAAGATCTTTGAGAACCAGCTTTGATCCTCAAAGCCGCAGGAACCCGCGATTTCACTTAAGGATAAATTGGTTTCGGTCAATAAACGGCTGGCCTTTTCTACCCTTAAACGATTCAGGTAACTTGAAAGATTTTCCCCCACCTCCTCCTTAAAAATAGTGCTAAAATAGGGCGCCGAAAGACCGGATATTTGGGCTATTTCCTGGAGGCTTATCCGCCGGGTATAATGTTCCCATATATACTGTTCCGCTTTACGCAGCGCCGCGGCATGACGCACCCCCTGGAAAGAAAAAATGTCCCCCGCCAGCTGATCTACAATGGTGTGGAGGACATCGGTCAGTTCTTCGATGCTTTTAGCGTCCTGGATACGGCCAAGGTAGTAATTGTTCCTCTCCAACAGGACTTCTTCGGAATTACCCGGGGCGATATTCGTCCGGGAGAGGAGTACCACCAGTTCTATGGCCCGGCATTGAATAAATTTGAAATGATCGGGGTTTGAAAACAGGAGGATCGCCAAAAGTTCGTTTAGGATCCGCCTTCCCATGGCATTATCCCCCCGCTTGATGGCCGACAAAAGCTGCCGTTCTTTGTCCATCGGATACCCCGGGGACATCCGTTCCAGGGGGTATTGTTTTTTTAATTCCGCGATTTGGTTGGACAGATCGAATTGCTGTTCCGCCCGGCGCTTTAGAATTTTGTGGTAATCCTCATTACCGGTGGATAAGTACTCCGCCAGAACCAGCAGGAGTTCCGCCAGGGCTTCTATCTTTTTTGATTTCCCCATGGGGAATTTTTCCGAATGACGATTCGACTCTTCTTCGGAAAGTTCCCCGCCGGTCATTACCGAGAGGCCCTGGCTGACTTCCTGGGGGTCGATCCCCAAAAAACCGGTAACCAGCAGGGACCCCGCATAGGCGCCCTCCGAATAAATAGGGCTTGTCCAAAACATAAATCCCAGATCGCACATATATATGTGGGACCCGCCGAAACGATGGGCCTCTTTGATTGCGTTTACGTGCATCTCGTCGCAGGGGGTGTTTACTAAATCCCGGGTATTGGGTTTATTCCCCAGGTGTTTGATACAATAAAAACAGGTGTTTTTTTCCGTATTGATATAATCATCGTATACCTCCGGTATAGGCTGATAATTATTATCATGAACGGAAACAAGGGTGCCGGTGGCTTTGGCGTACAACAAAAGCAGCTTATACGCCTCAAGAAGGAGGGGATCGGTTTTGGTAGCTAAATTGGGCAAGGTTTCTTCCATTATAGGTTTTCCATGTTTATAGTTCCGGGGGAAAATCGTCATCCTCTTCGGAAAAGAAATTGAGATTTCCCCCGGTCTCTCGGTATTTTCCCGGACTTATCCCGGTATAGGTTTTAAATATTTTTGAGAACCAACTTTGATCCTCAAATCCGCAGGCCCCGGCAATTTCATTTAACGACAGAGCGGTTTCGGTAAGCATGGCGGAAGCCTTCTCTACCCGGAGACGGTTCAGGTAATTTGACAGGTTCTCCCCCATTTCCTCTTTGAAAATGGTACTAAAATAGGGAGCCGACAATCCCGACGCATCGGCAACTTCCTGGAGGCATATTTTCCGGGTATAATTTTCCCATATATACCGTTCGGCTTTCCGCAATGCCGAAGCGTGCCGTACCCCCTGAAAGGAAAAAATTTGTCCCCCCATACGTTCTACGATGGTAGCCATAACCTCGGTTAGTTCCCTGATGTTTTGCGTTTCCTGGATATACCGTATGTAACGGTTGTTTTTTTCAAGCTGGATGTTGTCCTCGGAGGCGTCCGCGGTTATCGCTTCCCGGGAAAGGAGAACCACCAGCTCTATGGCCCGGAGTTTGATAAAATCAAATTTGTGGGGGTTAAAGGAAAAAAGGCTTTCCAGAAGCTGGTTCAGGATCTTTTTCCCCACTTCATTGTCCCCCCGTCTGAGGGCGGCCAAAAGCTGCCGTTCCCGATCCAGGGAATATCCGGAAGGAATGCTTTTTTTACCCTGGGGGGGTTGTACTGCCGGGGGAGGGGAATTCTGTTCGGGCTTGTATTTGATGGATTCCATATACTCTTCGGAAGCCCTGGATATCTGTTCCGCACATATCAACAGAATCTGCGCCAGGGCTTTGATTTCTTCAAAGGTTCGTATGGGGATATTTTTAAGGTCCTCCAGGATTTTTTTCTCCTCCACCTTGCCTTTAAAGAAGTCGTATATCTTTTCAGTTCCCTGCTGTTTTTCTATGGAAAGGACCTTTCCCGCAATCAAGGAGCCCGCAAAGCGTCCGTTGGAATAGAGGGGACTGGTCCAAAACACAAAGCCCATATCACATACATAGATATAGGAACCGCCCATACGCTGGGCTTCGGATACCGCGTTTGCGTGTAAAATAAGACAGGGGTATTCTTCCGTTTCCTCTTGATTCGGGGAGGGCTGATAATGTTTTTTACAAAAACAACAAAAGGGACAATCCGATTGTTCAATGGGACGGCCGGTTTTATCCAGTATCGATACGTTACAATCCATTGCCTGTTCGTAGGATTTAAGCATCCTATGGGCCTTAAGCAGTAAGGGCTCTATTTCCCGGCGGTTTATAATATTTGAAGAAAAGGATGTTTTTTGATCCTGGGTATCCCGGGATTCCTGGACATCCGTAGCCTGATACCTGTTCATAAAAATGTCTCCTTGGAGCCGAACCCCAAATTGAACCTGTGGTCCGATGGGATTGGCTCCTGAAAAACCGGTCCGGCTTAAGCCTAAGTCGGACCGGTTTTCCTTTAATTCAGGGAGTTTCATCAAAACTAAAAAAACATCCCTTCCTTATTTCAACATTTTATGAATCGCTTACGAACGTAATACACCCTAACGGCTAAAAATGTTTTTTTTTAAAAATTTTTGAGCATTACGGCAGTTTAAATTCGATGGGGCTTAAAACCCGGTTTGAGGAACATCGGTTTTTAATATACCCCGGGCGGTGGCAATCCGTATCGCATCGGCCCGGTTGACCGCCTCGAGTTTTTCGTAGAGGGTACTGATAGTCATTTTGACGGTATTAAGGGAAATGGCCGTATTCTCGGCAATTTCCTCCCGGGTTAGTCCCCGGGAGAGGCCGATCAACACCTTCCGTTCCCGGGAGGACAAAAATATCGCCGCCGCCGGTTTCTGCTCCCGGTGGCTCTCGCTTGCCACAAAAATCTTTTTGGCATAGGCCGAGGCGTTTTTCAGGATCATTTCCAGCCACGGCCGGGGGATTTTGTGGCGGTTGTCCTTCAGGGCCGCCAGGACGAGGACCCGCATCGTATTGCCCAGTTCTATAAAAGGCATATCCAGGGCATCGGGACAGGCCAATTCGTAGGCCGCTTCCAAGGCCGCCAGGGCCGCTTCCGGCTGTTGTTCGTGGTAGAGACATACCGCCTCCAGCACCTTCAGTTCCAGCCTTCCCAGGAGAAAGGCCGCGAGGCCATAGGGGTCTTTCTGGTTATTTATGACGGCCAGAGCGTCGGCATATTTTTTTTCCGCGACATACACCTTGATCTGTACCAGGATCTCCGAGCCCCGCATAAGAAAATTTAACTCCGGCTTTCCTATATCATCCAGGAGCCAGGGGGCAATCTTGCCGGTTTGTCCGATATGGGCATAAAACCAACCGGAAACAATGTCATAAAAAATAGAACGGTTTACATATTCCGTCTCCCCCAACTGGGCGTCCAGAAAATTGAAAAATGCCCGGATTCTCGCGTATTTTCCCCGGGCAATGGCAAGGCGCAGGA
>JAIRMO010000071.1 GCA_031258625.1 Spirochaetaceae bacterium
AGTTTTTGGAACAGCTTCCTTGGATTTAAGAGAAAAACCGGGGCTTTTGACCGGTTTTTCCAAGAGCCTGTTCCAAAACCGTGCGCGTTAGCGCACAGTAAATTAGTTTTGGAACAGGCGCAGATGCCAAAACGTCCTGTTTTGGTATCCGTCATACGATTGAAGGGGGCAGAATTATAGTCTGCCGGCGCCGCTGAATTGCGGCTTTGGAGCGGGTCTAACATCCGGCTTAACCGCGTTGGCCGGCTTTTGAGCCGTTTTGGGGATCTTTGCTTTGGGGGCCTTCGCTTTGTTTAAGGCGTCCTTAATGTCAGCGGCGGTAGCGTTGGTATGGATCTTGATGCCGTTTACTTCCATCCAATTCCGGACTGCGGTAACCAGTTCCGTGTCCAGCCCCTTTTTCGCCCGCTCCGCGTCCGCCGGGGCCTGGTACTCCTGAGCGCAGGAAAACACCTGGTGCCCCTTCAGCAGTTCGGCCTTTTCAGGGACCATGCCGTCAAATTCTCTTTCCGTTACCTTGGTTTTGGTAACCCGCTTCTTGTGGCTGTCCAACTCAAGCTTGAAGTAATAGGCTTTGTTTTTCGCCTTAGCTTCGTTGGTAAGCCGATCTGATTTTTTGGCCTTGGCCAATGCCGCTTCTATTTCTTTTTTAATGTTAATTTCTTTTCCGCAATTCGGACACTTCATATTATCCTCCCAGGCTAATATATTATTTAAAAAGTAATAATATACAGAAAAAAAGGAAAGCGATTTAGAAGTATCTGAACCTCTTTAAAAATGAAGATCGCAGCGTTTATTTTTTGTATAGGGGCATTAGCCGGGGTTTGGGGGTTTCTTTTTACATCTTGAATTCCGATCCCAGATATATCTTCCGCACCATTTCGTCCCCCAGGATCACGTCCCGGTCTCCCCGGGCAACGATAGTACCTTCGTTGATGATAAAGGCCTCGGTGGTTATTTCCAGGGTGTCCCGGACATTATGATCGGTGATGAGGATGCCGATACCCTGTTCCGCCAAGCGGCGGATGATCTGTTTTATTTCGTATACCGCGATGGGGTCTATGCCGGCGAAGGGTTCATCCAACAAAAGAAATTTAGGTTCCGTAGCCAAGGCCCGGGCGATTTCGGTCCGCCGCCGTTCCCCGCCGGAAAGGGTATATCCAAGCTGATGCCGTATCCGGGTTATACCGAATTCCTCAAGTAAAAATTCCAGGAGCCGCTTTTTTTCTTTTTTATTTATGTCCCGGCGGCTTTCCAGGATCGCCCAGATGTTTCGCTCCACCGAAAGTTTACGGAAAATCGAAGCCTCCTGGGGGAGGTAGGCAATACCCTGCCGCGCCCGGCGAAACATGGGTTTACTGCTGATATTTACATCATCCAGGGAAACATACCCCATGCTGGGCTTATAAAAGCCGACAATCATGTAAAAAATAGTGGTTTTTCCCGCGCCGTTTGGTCCCAGAAGTCCCGCGACCTCACCGTTATGCATGGAAAAATTGACGCCCCTAACGACTTCCTTACGGCCGAACCGCTTGTGGAGGTTGGTAACCTTCAACACATGAAGGTTCGCCGGTATAATAATCTCCGGGCTTTTGTCCTTATCGCCGCCCTCAACCGTTACACCACCGGCCGGAACCGGCAATACCGCCCCTTTCGCCTCAATACCGTCCGCTGCTGTCCGGTCACGATCCACCACAAGACCAGCGCCGTCCTTGCGATCCGCCATATCCGGTTGAGCCGTTACCCCAGGCGGCGCTTTCACCCCGGATCTGGCCGCCACATCAGGCTGGGCTACCACCCGGGGCTGGGTCACTATGCCGGGCGGCGCTTTCACACCGGGTTGGGCCGCTACGCCAGACGGAGTTTTCACGCCAGGTTGAACGGCCGCCTTAGGCTGGACCACTACGCCAGGTTGGGCCGCCACGCCAGACGGGGCTTTCACGCCAGGTTGAGCGGCCACCTTAGGCTGGACCACCACACCGGGTTGGGCCGCTACGCCAGACGGAGTTTTCACGCCAGGTTGAGCGGCCACCTTAGGCTGGACCACTACGCCAGGTTGAACGGCTACCCTAGGCTGCGCTTTCACACCGGGTGGGGCCGTTACGCCAGGCGGGGCTTTTACGCTAGGCTGCGCTTTCACCCCAGGCTGAACCACCACTCTAGGTTGGGCAGATGTCCCAGGAAGGGCTTTCACGCCGGACAGGGCCACTACGCCAGACGGAGTTTTCATGCCGGGTGGGGCTTTCGTACCGGGCTGAGTAGCCACTCTAGGTTGGGCCACTGTCCCAGGCGGAACTTTCATACCGGGCTGCGCTTTCATCCCAGGCTGAGCCACCACTCTAGGTTGGGCCACTGCGCCGGGCTGCGCTTTCACGCTAGGTTGAACGGCCGCCTTAGGCTGGACCGCCACACCGGATTGGGCCGCTGTCCCAGGCGGAGTTTTCACACCGGGCGGGGCCACTACGCCGGGCGGGGCTTTCGCAATAGGCTGAGTTGTCGCCCTAGACGGGGCCACCGCGCCGAGCAGGGCTTTCGTACCGGGTCTAGCCGCCACACCGGATTGGACCGCTGTCCCAGGCGGGGCTTTCACACCGGGCGGGGCCGCTGCTCCAGGTGGGGCTTTCACACCGGGTGGGGCCGCTACGCCAGGCCGAGCCGCTGCCCTAGGCGGAGCCGCCATACCTGGTTGGGCCACTGCTCCAGGCGGGGCTTTCACCCCGGGCCGGGCCGCCACGCGCGGCTGGGCCGCTGTCCCAGGCGGCGCTTTCATCCCAGGCTGTACCGTTGTCCTAGGTTGGGCCGCTACGCCAGGCTGAGCCGCTACCCTAGACGGAGCCGCCATTCCGGGTTGGGCCACTGCTCCAGGCGGGGCTTTCACCCCGGGCCGGGCCGCCACGCTCGGCTGGGCCGCTGTCCCAGGCGGCGCTTTCACGCTAGGCTGGGTTTTCACACCAGGCTGAGTTGTCGCTCTAGGTTGGGCCGCTACCCTAGGCGGGGCCGTACCTTTGGTGTTTTTCGGGGGATCCTCCGCGGGATAATTGTCAGCCCGGATTTGGTCGTCATTCACGGTGATTATCCCTTTATGGATCCTGAAACAGCGCCTTCCATGGTTACGTCATCGGTATCCAGATCTACCCGGATTTTGTCAGCCCTGAATTCATCATCATCTTTATACACTACCGGAAACCCGGAAAGATCCAGGAGTTCTTCTTCCCGCCGGTATACCGCATATTCCGAGCGGCATACCATGGTGTCTTTAAAGAGCCGTACCGATATCTGGAAAACGGCAAGTTCCGCCTGGTCGTCATATTCTATAAAGCGTCCCTTGGCAACTATCTCATTTTTCCGGTCCTCCAGGGTAGAATCCCCTTCCAGCCGGGCTATTTTTAAGTTTCGATCATACCGAAGCCGCTCCGTAAGGAAAAGAATATCCTTTTCCTCATCCCTCCCCTGAACATTCCCAAAACATTCGATAAATTGATTGTTATCCCCCTGGAGTTCAATTCTGTCGGCTTTAAGGAGCAGATTATCGGACTTAACCTCGGCATTCCCCGAAAGAACCGTAACTTCTTTACCCGATGCCCGGCTCCCGCTCATGTGATTTGCCTTAAAGGTAAAGGTATCCGCCTTGGCGGGAAGGAGCAAAAAACACCCCAGGATAATAAGAAAGAGGATTTTTATATCGAGGAACGGCGTTTGCCGCGGTACGCCGCGGAATAGGGGAAGCGGCCTTCCCAGCCGCGTAGTTTCACTCAAAATCATGGTGATTCCTCCGGGAGAATACTATGGAACCCGATTGTCTCTCCGTCTTTTTCATCATCGTGGATATAAAGACCTTCGACACCCCCGGAAAAAGTCCAGGTTCTACTCCGCAGATCCGCGGAAAACCCCCTGCCGGTAAAGCTCGTCCCGTCGGAACGGTATATATCCACCTCAACACCCTCTTGGCCGGATAGGGAACGTTCCTTGTCCTTCCATTCGATAGCGTCGGTTTCTATGATAATATCCTCGGAGTCCACCGATATAGATACTTTCCCACCCAAACGGATGTCTCCCGAATTAAGATCCACCGTTGCGGAACCCGCATTACCCACGGCGTTTACCGTTTCCCCATGATCCTCAAACTGTTCAAAAGAAAAACTCTCCAATTCCATAACTTGGCGTTTATCATACCGTTCCACCTGTTTGGCCTTAATCCGTGCCACCGGGTCCCCATCCCTCACCCGGACATATTCCGTGTCTTGCATCACCAGATCCGGGTATTCACCCTCCATGGTGGTCATCCCATAATCAAAACTACAGCCCCATAAGGAGAAAAAACTTAATACAATCACCAATCCTTTAACGAAAGAAAAGGATCGAAGGAATTTGACGACCGAATCCCACCCCATAGGCCTACCGGACCTGTTTTCTGTCCCGGGCCGCGGCGATAAAGTCCCTGAATAGGGGGCTCGCGGCGGTAGGCTTGGATTTAAATTCCGGATGGAACTGAACACCCAAACCCCAGGGATGTTCCGGCCATTCGGTACACTCCACCAGGCTTCCGTCAGGGGTAAAAGCGGTAAGCAGGAGCCCTGATTCGGACATTTCTTTACGGTATTTGTTTGAAAACTCATACCGGTGACGGTGCCGTTCAGAGATGCTTTTTTCCCCGTATGCCGCGAGGATCCGGCTGCCCCCTTCCGCCACGGACTCACTTTTCCCGAGCCGCATGGTGCCTCCGTAATTTTTTACATCTACCTGTTCCTCCAGAAGACTTATTACGGGATATTTGGTATCCTGGTTGAATTCGGTGGAATCCGCGTCCTCCCAGCCCAATATATTCCGTCCCCAGTCGATAACCATGATCTGCATCCCTAGGCATATACCAAAATAGGGGACCTTGTTTTCCCGCGCCCAGGCCGCGGCCCTGACCATACCGTTAATCCCCCGCTGGCCAAACCCACCGGGTACCAGGATGCCGTTTATTTCAGCCTCCCCGCCGGCCCCCAGGACATTTTCCGGGGAATCCGACCCTTCCAGCCGGGAGGAATCGATTTTAACCAGTTCAACCTCCACCCCGCAGGCCAAACCCGCATGGAACAGGGCCTCGTACACCGATTTGTACGAGTCATGGAGGTCCATATATTTACCCACGATGCCGATCCGGACCTTCCCTCTCCGGGTCTTAAAACGTTCCATCATGGAATACCAGGGGGCAAGATTCGCGTGCCGGCTCTCGACCCCCAGTCTTTTGAGTACCACCTGGTCCAGTTTTTGCTCAAAAAAGATCAAAGGTATTTCATAAATTGTAGTATCCACATCATAAGAAGTAAATACCGCATCGGGGGCCATGTTGGTAAAAAGGGCGATTTTTCGGCGGGTCGGCTCATCCAGCATAACCGGCGCCCGGCAGATAAGTACATCCGGCTGAATTCCCTGTTCCTGCATGGCCTTTACCGAGTGTTGGGTGGGTTTGGTCTTGAGTTCTCCCCCGGCAACCTCGGGGATCAGGGTCAGGTGGACCGAAATGGCGTTGGTTTTGCCCGATTCATGAATAAGCTGCCGGGCGGCCTCCAGAAAAGGGATGGACTCAATATCCCCTACGGTACCGCCGATTTCCACGATCACCACATCGGTATCCGGGTCTTCCCGGGACGCCGCCAGGATCCGGCTTTTTATCTCGTCGGTAATATGGGGAATCACCTGGACGCAGCGTCCCAGGTACCGTCCTTCCCGTTCTTTACGGATCACCGAGTCGTAGACCTGGCCCGTCGTAATGGAATTGGTCCGGGAGAGGAGCCCCGAGGTAAACCGGGCGTAATTCCCCAGATCCAGATCGGTTTCGGCCCCGTCATCGGTAACATAAACCTCCCCATGTTGGTAGGGACTCATGGTTCCGGCATCCACATTGATATAGGGATCACATTTAACCATACGGACATTAAGCCCCCGGCCTTCAAGCAGCGCCCCCAAAGAGGAGGCCGCCACCCCTTTACCGAGACTTGAACATACACCCCCTGAGACAAAAATGAACTTATTCATGTAAATGCATTATCCCGGACCTTCGCCCTTTCGTCAACACTCCCTCAAAAATAGAGAGAGAATCCTAAAAACCATTGAAAATAAAGCCCCCGCGGGTTCTTTATAATATTATCGGCCAATTTTTGAGAATATAGATTGACAGTAATTAATCCAATTCTTACTATAGTAGTATGGCTGATGATGTGTTTTTTACTGATGCCGATTTTGAGATGTACCGAAAACTTATTTATAATGAGAGCGGCATCCATTTTACGGCAACGAATCGTTCTATTCTGGAAAGCAGGTTGAAGGAAAGGCTTCGGGAAAACGGGCTCGCTTCGGTACGGATTTATTTTGATACAATCTCCAAGGATAAAGAAGAACTTAAAAATTTTCTTGATTCCATTACCACTAATTTAACCCGGTTTTTTCGGAATCAGGCCCATTTTGACGCATTACAGCACCATGTAGTACCGGAATTGCTTAAAATAAAAAAGGCAACTGGGAATTACAATATAAAGATTTGGAGCGCCGGTTGTTCTACGGGGGAAGAGCCGTATACTATCGCCATGTTGATGAATGAAATTCTCCCCCCTCCTTGGAAATTTGATATTGTAGCCAGCGATATCAGCTTAAAATGCCTTATGACGGGGAAGGAAGGTTTCTATGCGGACACCCGGGTAACGGGGATCCCCGATGCTTACCTCAAAAAATACTTTGATAAGGTTGAGGGCGGGTATAAGGCCCATGCGGATATGATGTCAAAAATACGGTTTGACTATCATAATTTAAAAAACGATTCGGGATTGAGAAATCTGGACATTGTTTTTTGCCGGAATGTGCTGATCTACTTTGATGATGTGGCCCAGACCGCGGTGGTAAACCGGTTTTGGGACTCCATGGCTTCTAAATCCTTTTTATTTATCGGTCATTCGGAATCCCTTTTTGGGATGGCCACAAAATTTGAGTTTGTAAAAACCCAATGGGCAACTTTATATAGGAAATTTATATAATGAGACGGTATCAAAACCAGTGGTTCCATAATTTCGCGACTGGTTCAGATGTTCCGGGTATTTTTAAAACATTTAGTTTCAGAGTCAGTTTCAAAATTCGATGGTTTTGAGGTCGGGTTGGAAAAAGCGGCTAAGTTCAAATTAAGCTGGTCCGCTTTTTTATAACTAACGTTGCAGTGTCAAAATTATGGCTTGGCGAGCCTCGGATTTTTAAACTGCTTCATAGGTAAGGAGTATGCTTGTGGCTGATGAGATTTCTGTATTAATAGTTGATGATTCCGCGTTGATGCGGAATCTGATATCCAAAATGGTGGAAGCGACGCCGGGGCTTATAGTGGCGGAAAAAGCCATGAATGGGATTTTTGCGCTACAGAAAATACCCCGGGTTAATCCGGATATTATTGTTCTGGATCTGGAAATGCCCGAAATGAACGGTATAGAATTTCTCAAGGAACGTAAAAAGCAGGGGATTACCATTCCGGTTATCATTCTTTCTTCCATCGCCCGCCGGGGCGCCGAGATAACCATGGAAGCCCTTTCCCTGGGGGCAAGTGATTTTATTCAAAAGCCCTCCGGTTCGGTATCGGAGGATATTCATACCGTCAAAGACACCCTGGTGGGGATGCTTTTGGGCTACGGGGGCCAATACCGCCGGACCCAGGGTAAAAAAGCCCCCCCCCCGGAACCAGCCAAAAAGCCCGAGACCCCGTCTTCCCTTGCGGAGGCCCGTAAAATCGCTTCCGCCCTGGGGACGATACTCCCGCCGGCGGGAACGGTTAAAGCTCCCACCCCTATCAGAAAGCCCGGGAATACCGAAATTATCGCCATCGGCATTTCCACCGGCGGCCCCGACGCCTTACGGGTGGTTTTTTCCAAACTGGACGCGGATTTGAAACAACCGATTCTGGTAGTCCAGCATATGCCCGCGGGGTTTACCGCGGAATTCGCCAAAAGCCTGGATCGGATATGCCCCCTGGATGTCAAAGAAGCTGAGGAAGGGGACCTGGTTCAGCCGGGCCGGATCCTCATCGCCCCGGGGAATAAGCACCTGGAGGTGGAACGGAAAGCCGTCAACTCCATCGTCCACCTGTCCGACGCCCCCCTGGTCAGCGGGCACCGGCCCTCGGCGGATGTGCTTTTTGCCTCGGTAGCCATGGCCTATACCAACCATGCCCTGGGGGTTATCATGACCGGAATGGGCAGGGACGGCGCCCAGCAGTTGGGCACCATCTATAAAGAGGGCGGTATGACCCTGGGCCAGGACGAGGCCAGCGCGGTGGTTTACGGGATGCCCCGGGTTGCCTTTGAGCTGGGCCATGTGATGGAGCAGGTGCCCCTGGACAAGATGGCCGGCCGGATCTGCGCCGTTGCCAAAGCCTCCCGGTAGCAGGCCGGAACATACGTTAACCTTGTCCCATAATTCAGATTTTTCACCTTTTTAGACAGACGTTTCCCCCAGGACCGTCCGGCGGAGGATAAAAGCTGAGGCTGATTCGGGACCCCCGGGCGGACTCCCATAGGCGTTTACTTAGGGAACAAGGGAACCCCCTCTGAGGGCGGGGTTTGCATAAATATACATTCGGGGTCTGACCCTTTACGTATATTTATGCAAGGAGTGGGGGGCGGACCCGCTATGCGTATACGTTGCGGAAAAATTCCGCCGGTTACCCTGATTTTCACGGATTAAAGAGGCTAAAATCAGCATTAATCCGTGGATAAATTCTTCCAGTCTTGCGTTTAAGTAAACGCCTATGGGGTGGACTCCCCCCCTTATCCGGGTACAGGGGCAGTGGGGAAGGGGAAAATGAAGGGAATAAGGGGGGCGGCCGCCGAATTCCCCCAACGGGGTCTGACCCTACTGTCCGAATCCCCTGCGCCGCCTTCCGTGTCCAACTCCGTTCATCCCCCGGTAGCCTGGCTGTCTCGTGTATCCATGCGCTGATTATCAGGCGCTGTATTATTTCAAACCCTTTTTATCCCCTCCCGCTGTTTCATAGCCCCCTTGTTCAGAATACCCTGTTTTATGGATTTTTGCCTTAAGTTTATGATGTGGGGTCTGACCCCGGTATAGGGATTCGGACATCAGGGTCAGACCCCGCCATGGGGAATGGGCGGTCCCCCCGTTTTTCTCCCCCTATTCCCGCTTCCAGGGAGGCCCGGAGTTCCCGCCGGTCTATGCCCCAGTTCCGGCCAAACCGTTCCAGGAGCCGGTCCGACAGGGCCAGAAAACGCCGGAACGCCGGTTTCCCGGGGGGTAGCAGGGCCGGGAGTAGGTCGTCAAAGGCCCCGCGGTTGACGATGAGTTCCCAGAAGCGGGCGAAGTTCCTGATCCGGTCCAGGTCCGGCCTGGGGAGGGCCGCGGTTTCCTGGACCTCGTAGGGCGGGTCCGG
>JAIRMO010000140.1 GCA_031258625.1 Spirochaetaceae bacterium
CGGGGGTCCGGGATCTGGGCAAGTTCGCTTCGTATGTCCATTTTTCCCCTCCATCCCGTCCCTATCGGCTTTTTTCTTTTTTTCTTGAGAGGTTTTATAATGCGGTTGCCCTGTGGACCCCCTATACTCGCCTTGATCTTATTTTTGGTTTTTGATATGATATGGAGAATCTTTTTCAAAACCCGGTCGAATTTGAGACCGATTGAATTATTTTTCTCTAAAGAATAGTTATAAGGAAGGTTGATTATGTCCCGGATCTGCGATATATGCGGAAAACATACGATCACCGGTAATTCGGTAAGCCACGCGAAAAACCATACCCGCCGTACCTGGAAGCCCAATCTGAAAAAGGTAAAGACCGAAATTCAGGGGACCACCGTCACCCTCAAGATCTGTACCCGGTGCCTTAAAAGCGATTTTATCACCAAAAAGGTCTAGGGCGCCAATTCCTGGCCGTCATAGGCCGGTCCCATGGTCCCCCGGGCGCCTGTTTTCTTTTGAAAGGCCCGGCAAGAATCCTCAATATCCCGGTGGGAATGTTCATGGCAGATATGGATGAGGCGGGTCTGTTTTGCCCCCAGGGTCCGGGCTGTGTCCAGGGCCTGGTCAAAGGTAAAATGGGTTTCGTGGGGCCTGGCCCTGAGGCCCCCGATAAAAAGGACCGCCGGGCCGCGGATAAGGTCCAGGGATTCCTGGGGGATGCCGCTCAGGTCGGTAAGGTAGACCGCCGGGCCGCCGGTTTTTCCCGAGGGGCTTATTTTCCAGCCCAGGATGTCCAGGATCCCGTGTCTGACCGGTACGGGGGTAAAGGTAAGGCCCCCTATTCGGACCGGGTCCCCGGCGGCCCTCAGGGTGATCCGGGGTTTTCCTCCCCCCTGTTGGGTCTGTTTAAATATATAGGAGAACCGTTCCCGTAATTCCTCCAGGGTTTGGGGATTCCCGTAAACCGGGATGGGCCGTTCATAACAAAGGGGCCGGAGGTCATCCAGCCCGTGGACATGGTCCACGTGGGCGTGGGTGAGGAAGAGGGCATCCAGCCTGGTTATCCCCGCTCGGATCGCCTGGAGCCGGAATTCCGGCCCCGCGTCAATCACCGCCCGTTCCCCCCCGGCCCCTTCGATATACAGGGAGGACCGCATCCGTTTGTCCCGGGGATCACCGGAACGGCACACCGGACAGTCGCAGCCGACCACCGGAATACCGTGGGAGGTGCCTGACCCGAGTACAATCAGCTTCATGGGGATAGTATGACCGGAACGGGGACGGCTGCATAGCCGGAGGAAGCCGCCGCGGATACTTTCCCCGCCCGCCGGCCTTGCGAGAGAGCCCGGAAGGGGGTATCCTTAAACCATGGCAGATCCGGAGTTGGTGCGGGTAATGGATTATATTTTAAACCGCTGCGATGAGAAGGCTATTGAAGCGGTGTCCGCCGCGGTGGTCAGGCGGCGCCGGGATTTGGCCCTTTTTGGGGGGGTGCGGAATCTGCCGGATCCCCAAAAACTCGCCCGGGACCTCTCCGCCCGGATTAATACCGGGGCCGACATCCGGGGCCTTAAGGACACCGTCCGGTCCCTGGCGGCGCGGATCATCCGGCAGGAGGCGCCGGAGCTGGGGGACGAACAGGTAGCGGAACTCCTCGGGGAGTGGATCCCCGGGGAGGGAACCGGGGAAGCGCTTCCCCGGGATCTTCTTGCCGCCATGGTGGAGCAGTTTATTGCCTTTTCCCTGGGGCGGATGGACAAAAAAGAAGACCGGGAACTCCGGGCCGAGATGGGTCCCTGGCCCGGCCGGTATTGGAAGACCTTCCCCCCGGTGATCCGCCGGATTATTACCGGCTTCCTGAAAGGGGAGATGGCCGAGGGGGAGTTTAAGGCCCAAATAGGGACCGCCCTGGATCTGGGCGCCCCCTAAGGTTGGCCCCTCCGGTTATTCTCCGATACGGATCGAGTCGAACCAGGCGGTGTTGTACAGATCCAGGGTTTCCCCCAAGTCGTCCTTCAGCTCGGTCCTGAGGAGTTCCTCGGCGCTGTAGTAGGGTTCCACGGCCTTAAGCTGCCGGGCGGGGACGTTAACCGTGGCGGGGAAGCCGAAATAATCGGTGAATTCCGCATAGATATCCGGCCGGTGGATAAAATCGATGAACTTGTGGGCCAGGTCGATATTTTTAGCGCCCTTCAATATACACATGCTGTCGATATAGGCGGGACCTCCTTCGGGGGGTATAAAGAAGACGGTGGTTGCTTTCTGCGCTTCGGAAATTTCTTCGTACACCATTTCCGCGTATCCCTGGATGACCCAAAAATCCCCGTTGGCAAAGCCCTTGCCCGGGGCTTCGGCGTCGAATTTGACCAGGTTCGGCTTCCAGGTATGGTTAATAAGGTTTTTCGCGGCTTCAATTTCAGCGGGATCTTTGGAATTTACCGAATGACCGAGGAAGACCAGGGCGTCTCCCATAACTTCCCGCATATCGTCCAGCATGGTCATCCGGCCCCGGAGATCGGTCCTGCCGAAAATGGACCAACTCCGATCAAAATTGGGGATCCGCTCGGTATTTACCGCGATCCCCGCGGCGCCGAAGTAATAGGGTACGCTGTACTCCATGGCGGGGTCGTAGGTGGTTTTTTCCAGTACCAGGGGGTCGATGTTGCCGATGTTGGAGAGCTTGGATTTGTCGATCCGCTCAAACATACCCTGCTTTATCATGATGGAAACATAGTCCCCGGAGGGGAAAACGATATCGTATCCGCTGCCCCCGGCTTGGATATGGGCATACATGGTTTCGTTGGAGTCGTATTCGTCGAATATGATGGTAACGCCGTACTCCTTTTCAAACTTTTCCCGTATTGAAAGGGGGACATAATAGGTCCAGCAATAGACGTTCAACCGACTTGATTCGGTAACGGCGGCGCCGGAATCCGCCGGTTTTTTCGCGCAGCCGCTGAGGACGGTCAGCGCGGCGAGGGTAAGCAAAACCGCGGACAGGGCCGCGGCTGCTACAGGTATTTTCTTCATCTTTTCCTCCTGGCGTTGAAGTTTATATGGTTTTGTTCAACACCCCTTAAAATAAAGACCCATACAGGCCTCTTTTTAACCACGGGATCTCCAAAATTCGATGTTTTGGAAGGACCTCTTCTATTTTGCCGCGATATATTTCAGAAAATTCCTGAGTAAATAAGTAAGAGATACGGTTCCCAGGATCATCACCACCGACAGGGCGTTTATCACCGGAGACACCCCAAACCGGATGGCCGAATAAATATAAATAGGCAGGGTCGAGGAGCCGGGGCCGGAGACAAAGGAGGTAATCACAAAATCCTCCAGGGATATGGTGATGGCCGTGAGAAAGCCCGATACGATGCCGGGCATACAGATGGGTATGGTCACCTTAAAGAGGGTCTGCGTTTCGCTGGCCCCCAGGTCATGGGCCGCCTCGATGATGGAAAAATCGAATTCGTCCAGCCGGGCCATCACCATGAGGAACACAAAGGGCAGGTTAAAGGTGGTATGGGCGATAAAGATGGTGATGAGCCCCAGTTGGATCTTGACCCCCGCAAAAAACAGGGAAAGGGACACCCCGATGATGATTTCCGGGAGGATCATGGGCATAAAGGAGATGACCTGTATGTAATTCCGCAGTTTAAAGCGGTACCAGTTGACCCCGATGGCGCCGGCGGTTCCCAAAACGGTGGCGGTAGCGGCGGAGCTGAGGGCCACAAAGGCGCTGTTCCAAAAGGCCCGCCACAGGTCCCGGGAACGGAAAAAAAGCTGTTCATACCAAACCAGGGAAAAGCCCGTCCAGTTCATGCCTTTGGAGGAGTTAAAGGAATAGAGGATCAGGACCATGAGGGGGAGGAACAGGAACACAATGGTGGCGATAAAGATCGTCTGGGAAAAGGAAAAATGCTTCCGATAGGCCCGTTTTGCGTGCCGGGCCGCCTCCCCCTGGGAGCTTCCCGTCCGCAGGGAGGTAATGATGTTGTGAACCAGGCTTTTACCGTTCAATTACCTGCCCCCTTGGGATCATGAAAGGTTTCCCCCTTGGCATCGGCGGTCCGCTGGGCGTCCCGGCGCTGGAGGTTCATCATGAGGAGGACCCCCGCGGTGGTAACCGCCGTCAGCACCATGGAAAAGGCCGATGCCAGGGGCCAGTTCCGGGACTTGGTAAGCTGATCGGCGATGACATTCCCCAGCATATAGGAGTCCTTGCCCCCCACCAGGAGGGGTACCGCATAGGCCCCAAAGATGGGGATGAAGGAGAAAAGCACCGCGGTGTATATGCCGCTCCTGATATTGGGAAGCAGCACCATCACCACGGCCCGGGGCTTGGTCGCCCCCAGATCCCGGGCCGCTTCCAGCAGGGAAAAATCAAACTTATCGATGGTGGAAAAGAGGGGCAGGATCGCGTAGGGCAGATACATATAAACCAGCACCAGGATCACGACCTTCTGATTGTAAAGGAAGTGAATATAATCGTCGATCAGCCCGATCCGCATTAAAAATTCATTTAAAAAACCGTTGTTCCCCAAAATATTCATCCAGGCAAATACCCGGATCAGGAAATTTGTCCAAAAGGGGACAATGATGAGGAGGAGCAGCAGGGTCTGATGTTTACTCCGGGCCATAAAATAACCGCAGGGCAGGGCGATGAGGATCGTTATCACCGTGGCCGCCAGGGAGGTGATCAGGGTACGGACGGTGATAATAACAAAGTTCGGATTCCCCAGGCTTTGATAGGCGGCCAGGGAAAATTCCAACTCCACCCCGCCGTAAAGTCCCTTTTTCAGGAAACTGTACGCCACGATGATGATGAGGGGGATGAGAAAAAAGATCGTAAACCACAGGGCCATGGGGCCGGAATAGAGGAGGCCGTAATTCCCTTTTCCGCCGGGGCCGGTTTTGGCCTTCACGGTTCTCGCGCCCCCGGGCCGGCCGGCCCCGGACGACCGGAACGGTCCCCACCGTTCTTAACCCCAACGATATAGCCGTCGTTGGCGCTCCAGGACAGGTACACCGAGTCCTTCCACACAATGTCGGGGCCTTCGTCGGAGTATTTGGCGTGCTGTTTAATCACCCGTACCAGGACCTTTTCCTGGGTTTTGACGTAGAATTTGGTCTGGAACCCCGAATAGATGGGCTCGTCCACCGTACCCTGAAACAGGTTGATATCCTCCCGTTTGGTCGCGGGTTTTTCCTTGGAAATCAGGATCTTTTCCGGCCGGATGGTGAAAATAACCTGCTGTCCGGGCCGGATCTCGTCCACGGTGGTTACCTTGATATTCCCCAGCTCGGGGATAAACAAATAGGCCATGTATTCCGGATCGGGCCGGTCGAGTTTTTCCACCGAGGTAACCGATGCGTCAAAGAGGTTGGTCTCGCCGATAAACCGGGCCACAAAGTCCGTGGCGGGGCTTTCATAGATGTCGTGGGGGGTTCCCACCTGCAAAACATTTCCCTGGTTCATCACCGCGATCCGGTCGGATACCGACAGGGCCTCCTGCTGATCGTGGGTAACGTAAATAAAGGTGATCCCGATCTTGTCGTGGATCTGGTCCAGCTCAATGAGCATATGCTGCCGCAATTTGGCGTCCAGGGCGGAAAGGGGTTCGTCCAGCAGCAGTACCCGGGGTTCGTTGATCAGGGCCCGGGCAATGGCGACCCGCTGTTTTTGGCCCCCCGAAAGCTGGCTCGGTTTTTTGTGGGCGTGGCCTTCCAACTGGACCAATTTAAGATATTCGGTAACCCGGGAATTAACCTCGTTTTTTTGAAGCTTTTTTAACCGCAGGGAAAAGGCAACGTTTTCAAAAACCGTCAGATGGGGAAACAGGGCATAATTCTGAAAAACCGTATTCGCCTGCCGGCGGTTAGGGGGCAGGGGAAGGACATCGGCGCCGTCAAAAGTAATAACCCCCGCATCGGGGGTTTCAAATCCCGCGATGATCCGCAGCAGGGTGGTCTTACCGCACCCTGAAGGCCCCAGGAGAGAAAAAAATTCCCCCTTTTGTATCTCGAGGTTCACCGCATTCAAGACCATAAAATCGCCAAAGGACTTGGAAATCTCCTTGATGCCAACATCGCTCCCTTTCAACCCTGCTCCTTCAACCTCCCTTCCGGTACATCTCCCATAAAAACCAGACCTATAAAGGGGCCGGTTTCAGAACTGAAATTTTAAAACCGCCGCTCTTTAAATTCTATGTTTTTATTCTAAAGGGTACAATGCGTATTTTATGATTTGTTGTCAACCGGTTTATAAAACAAAAAAAGAAAAAATGCACCGCTTCTTAAACCGGCAATTTAGGGAGAAATTATGAAAAAAGAGGTTCGGGGATGCCCTGATATAGGGGACATTTCCTTTTTACCGTTCCTCCATCATGAGAAGGGCCATCACCTTGGCATCCCCCAGGATGTTGGCGAGGACCGCGTATTCGTTGGGCTGATGGGCGGTATGATCCATACGGCTCCATACCACCGAATCAAGCCCGGCGTTTCGGAGGTAGGCCCCCACGGTACCGCCCCCGATACCGATGGGCCGGGTTTCCACCCCGTACACCTCCCGGACGGCCCCGGAGAGGAATTTTACCAGGGGCGCCTCCGGGGAAGTGGCCTTGGATTCGATGGACTGGAGGAGGGTATAGGCGATTTTTATCCGGTATTTATGTTCCACCTCCCCCATAATGCGGTCTACCGCCTCAAGGACCGCCCTGATAGGATACCGGGGGAGGATCCGCATGTCCATATAAAAAACGTCCTCCCCGGGGATGGTGTTGACATTGGGGACATTGGCCTCTTTTTTCGTGGGCTGGAAGGTGGAACAATCGGGCTCAAAGAGGGGGTCCCGGTCCGGAAACTGTTCCGAAAGGCCGTAATGGAGCCGGACCGCCAGATCCGCCCCGGCCAGGTGGGCGTTATTCCCCTGATGGGGCCGGGAACCGTGGGCTTGGGCTCCGGTGGTGATAAACCGGACCCAGAGGATGTTTTTTTCGGCGATCTCGATGGTTTCCCCCTGGGAGTCCCCGCCGTCGGGGATGAGGATCATATCGTCCTCGCGGAAGATGGCGGGGATGGTTTTCCCCTGGTTTTTGAGGAGCCAGTCTATACCGTAGACGCTGCCGTTTTCCTCATCCGCCACGAAAAGGAGCTTTACCGTGTGGGGCGGGGTAATTCCCTGGGTAATCAGGGACAGGGCGGCCAGTACCGAGGAACAAAGCCCCTGCTGGTTATCCTCTACCCCCCGGCCCACAAGGACCGGTCCCTGGGGGCCCTCCCGCTGAATCACCTGCCAGGGATCGCTCTCCCACAGGGACGCCTCCCCGGGGGGGACCACGTCCAGGTGGCTCATGATCCACAGCCGTTTGGCGTCGGTTTTACCGGGGATAGTGGCGATGAGGTTGGGCCTTACCCCTCCGGCGGCCCGCTCGTCCGGGGCGTCATACCGCTCCAGTTGGGTGATCCCCCGGTTTTTGAGCCATTCCTCCAGGAATTTACATTTTTCCCCCTCCCCCTGACCCCCGGATTCCGGGGATACGGCGGGCCGTTTGGTAAGTTCCGTTTCCAGTTCTAAAATCAGGGCCGTATTTTTTTCAATAAAATTGAATAGGGTTTCCTTTGCCATGTTTTAAGCGCTCCTCCTATAGGCTTCCCAGGTGCTGCGGATCAGGGTATCCAGGTCCGAATGACGGGCGGTCCAGTCCAGGACCTCGTGGGCGAGTTTTGAAGAAGCGGTGAGCTTGGCCGGGTCCCCGGGACGGCGGCCCACGATCCGGACGGGGATGGGCTTGCCGCTGATCCGGCGGGCGGCCTCGATAATTTCCATCACCGAAAGCCCGGTTTCGCTGCCCAGGTTGACGATGAGGCTCCGGTCGTTCCGGGTAATATACTCCAAAGCCGCCCCGTGCCCCCGGGCCAGATCGTTCACATGGACATAGTCCCGGACCCCGGTTCCGTCGGGGGTGTCGTAATCGTTCCCAAAGACCTGAATCTCCGGCCGTTTCCCCGCCGCGGCCTCCATGATCACCGGGATGAGGTTGGCGGGGTTCTGTTCCAGGCCCGTGATCCGGCCCTGCACATCGTACCCCGCGGCGTTAAAATACCGCAGGCTGGCAAAACGGATGCCTTTGAGTTTTTCATACCACCCCAGGAAACGCTCGATCTCCAGTTTGGTAAAACCATAGTAATTTTCAGGCCGGGTGGGGTGCCTTTCATCGATGGGCAGGTACTCCGGCTCCCCGTAAACCGCGGCGCTGGAGGAAAAAACGATGTTTTTGATCCCCCCTTCCACCGCGGCGTTGAGGATGTTTACGGTTCCGATGATGTTGTTGACCGAATATTTTTCCGGCTTCACCATGGATTCCCCCGCGGCCTTGAAGGCAGCGAGGTGTATGAGGGCGTCAAAACCGCCCCCCGCGGCCCGAAGCAGGCCCGTATAATCCAGAATATCCCCGTGGATAAAGGCTTCTTCCGGGAAAAGGTTCTCCCGCAGGCCGCTGGAGAGGTTGTCGTATACCGTAACCCGATGCCCCCGGTCCAAAAATTCCCGGGCCACATGACTCCCAATATATCCGGCCCCGCCGATGATCAGTATGTTCATGGGATAAGTATACTCGAAAGGGAGGAGCCGGGCAACTAGGTGTCCCCGTTCTCACAGATCACCTGGTGATAAAACAATGGACAGAGAGGAGTGAAAAGCGGTTTGTTCCGGCTGCCTCCGGAGGCAAGAGAAAACCCCCGACAAGCAAAGCCTGCCGGGGCTGTTTTTATGGATTGACCGCAGGGGGCTTCACCCTAAACCATGCCGGTTTAGGGTAAAGCCCTTATAGGGCCAGGTTGCCCCCCTTCGGGGGGTCTTTAGCCCCTGGGGGGCGGATTCCTTTGAAGTCGGACGGCTGAACGCCGGCGGGGAGCCGGAGGCAAGGGAAAAGCCTTTAGGCCGTTGGCTTTGTGGGATACGTAGTGTCCGTGTCGCTCGTATTCCAGTGGAAATCGCCGTCGCGGTCGGTAACCGCGCCGGTGGCGTCGAGAAGTATACGTCCGCGATACCCGTAGCCGCCGTTGCCTGCGCTCACGTCGCTGCTTTGTGAACCACTCAATGCATAAGTATCAGCTTCTTCCTCAATCGTAGGACCCCAATAGTCAATCGCGGTAACCTTGCCGTCAGTTTTCTCCCAGGCTTCATAGGCAAATTGATCCCCATTCCACTTGCCCGTGTTGTCGCTGCCAAATACCATGAAGAACAATCCGGCATATCCTGTAGTTCTCGCCTGGCCAATCAGGTTGGTGTAGAGATTCTTGTAGAAACTGCTGGTATCCGTCGTCGCGTTTGTCACCCAGTTCGAAGCGTTTGTACCGAACTTGTCGTCAAACAGGGCCGGTATACCGACATAATCTCCCGTGCCTAAGAGGTTGACGTAAAAGTCGATGTTGCAACCGTTAAGCGTATTATCGCTGATCTGTGGTGTGGCCGTGGAACCGACCCCGATTTTGGCGGGGGCAATGTTCAAAAAGAGCGCGGAGGCCGGGGCGTTTATGGTTTGAGCACCTCCGGTCTGTGATGTCAGGATATTATCGGTAATGACCATGGACGGATCGTAGTGGCCAATATACACCCCCTGGGCCGCATTGGTTGAGTATCCCGCCGCTGAAACCGTATTACCGGTAATGCTGATGTTTTTCGGGGTGGCGGCGGTAGGATCTCCGTTTACATAGATACCGACGCTAAAATTATAGCCACTCGCCAAGGTACTGTAGGTATAGGATATCGTGGAGTCCTTTACCGTTACGTTGTTATTGGCCAGTTGGTCACCGGTGAGCCATCCGCTCCCATTGTCGGTTCTACCGATAGTTATAGCGGCAGTATACCTGGTATTCGTAAAGCTGGCGAGAAGCCCCTTGGTTATCGCCGCCTTGGTCGGTTCGGTAACGGCGATCTTCACCCCGTCCAGGGTTACGTTATCGTTGGCGAGGAGTATGCCGACCGAGAGGGCAGGAGCGGACGAATCCTTCCCCAGGCCCTTGATGGTGTAGGGCGTGGTGTTGCGCGTATCATCAGCGTCAACGACGATAACGGCGTCTGCGGCGGAGTAGAAGGTTTCGGTAAGGTGTATCACCGTGCCCTGCTTATTATTCTCCCTAATATCCTCAATCGCATCCTTTAAATCATTCACCGAGTCCACCAGGACGGATTTCAGCGCGTCGGTATCCACCTCGCCGGTATCAACCGTAACGATCCCATCCCCCGAAACCGTGCCTGACCCCGTAAGGCTGCCGTTTCCCGTGACGGCGCCGTCCGCCGCAACGGTGACGTTGCCGTTCACGACGACCTCAACAGCATCCGTCACCGTGACGGTGCCGCTGGTTACCGCAAGGGTCCCGGTCACGGTGACGTTCCCGGCCTCCACGTCGAAGTTGCCCGCTACTTCGACCGTACCGGCCGCTACCGAAACGGTACCGCCCTGCACGGTGACGGTTCCGCCCGTTTCTACCTTGACGGTCCCACTCGTGGTAAGGGTGCCGCGTGATTCCACCACAATCTTTCCACCGGCGTCATCATCGCCTTTGGCCACCAGCGTTACGGTACCGCTCGCCGCCACCTCGATTTTAGCGTTCGCCGCCACCGTTACCACCACATTAGGATTCACCTTAAAGGTAACGCCGCCCGGGATGGCGAGGGAACCAATAGTGGCTTCCACAGCGGCCTTCATGGAGGCTGCCAGCGCGGGCTTAATCATAATGCTTTGAGTAAGCGTAACCGTTGCTCCCTCGACCTCTGCTACCGTAGTCTTGGCCGCTTTGTTAAGCGTGTCTGTCAGAGCCCGCGCGTCCTTCTCCGCCTGCGTAGGCCCCGGCACTACCGGATTGCCGGACCCTCCCGATGGGGGGTTGACATCACCGTCCTGTTCCTGGTCTATCACCGAACTGCCCGTACTCGAAGGGCAGCCAAGCAGAACCAGGAACGTGATAAGGATCAGCGCCAAGCAGGATACCGCAGCGCCGCTCGTAAAACGACTC
>JAIRMO010000068.1 GCA_031258625.1 Spirochaetaceae bacterium
TCCGCACAAACTTTTTTCAAGTCTTTATACGAGACGAACTTCGTAGAGTTGCGAACCATGTGGACAATGCAAAGCTGAACTCGGGTGTCAGGATAAACTGCCCGAACCGCTTCGGGAAATCCGGTCAGCCCGTCCATACAGGCAATTAAAATATCCTGAACCCCACGGTTTTTTAGCTCAGAGCCTGTCAGATTTCTTGTGTAAATGACCTCCTGAAATTTCACCTCGAAATCCAGGCTCTCGTTTTGAATCAAAAATAGTCTTTATAATTCCTTTCCAGATATGGAATTAAGAGAAACCTGCCAGGGCTTGCCCATCCCTAAAAAGTCATAAAGTAAGAGCAAGGGAAAGGGAAATCTAAAAAATCTGACAGGCCCGACCGTATACCTAAAACCATTTGGTCATTTTTAGATTGGACGAGACTTTTTTTAAACTTTGAATTATTGTGGATGTTTTCGTGTTACTTTTTCCTTTGAGCATTGTTATGATAATTGGAAAGTGTTTTATTCTTTCCCTGTTTTTTCTTATTCCTCCTTTTCTTTTTGAGTTGCCCCGGGGTTACTCCTTGCCCCGGGGCTTTTTTATAATAAAATTGGTTTTTTCCTTGTTTAATATTGGTTAAGATTATATATTAATATAAGGTTATTTAGGGAAGAGTTTCCTCAAAACCTCGAAGAAGAACCTGTCTTTTGACCGGTTCTTTCAAGATCAAGGGTGACGGTTTAAAAATGTCAAATTGGAAACGGCCGCAAGGGGGTGGATATAAATATGGAATGGCGCGCAAGTCATATTCTGGTTAAAGACAAAGTATTGGCGGAGGATCTTTTAAAACGGGTTAAGCAGGGCGTCCAGTTTGAATCCCTGGCGCGGGAATTTTCAACCTGTCCTTCAAAATCTTCCGGGGGGGATCTGGGCTGGTTTGGGCCCGGTAAAATGGTGGCCCCCTTTGAAGCTGCGGTTAAGCGGCTTTCGCCCGGATCCGTAGGTGATGTAGTACAGACCCAATTCGGTTATCATATTATCAAATGTACCGGACGAAAAGAATAGGATAAGTCCGGTATGTGATACCGATGGCGCCTATATATAAAGCCCCTCTGAGAAGCCCTATGGCAGTTAAAAAGACGATATACCGATCGCTTATTAGCCTTGATTATGAATTAAATCAAATCCAGGATTTAGATCTCCTTTTAGAGCGTATTTTATTGGAAGCCCGCCGGGTGGTTCATGCGGACGCGGGTTCAATTTATGTCAAAGAATTAGTATGGGAGCAAGACCGGAAGGTAGAAAAACTCCGGATTAAATATGCCCATAACGATACCCTGCAGAAAAAATTGCCCCTGGGACACAAACTCGTTTATTCGGTACTTTCCCTGGACATTAACGAAAAGACCATTTCCGGTTATTGCGGCGTAATTAAGGAACCGGTTAATGTTCCGGATGTTTATCACCTGCCCCCGGGCGCGCCCTATTCTTTTAATACGTCTTACGATCTGATTTCCGGATATAAGACCATCTCTACCCTGGCAATCCCCCTCAAAACCGCGGACGGCCGCCTTATGGGGGTCATCCAGATAATCAATGCCAAGGATAAAAAGGGGAGGATCGTTCCCTTTTCCAAGGATGATGAATTTCTTATCTCCCATTTTGCCGCCAATGCGACGGTGGTATTACAGCGGGCCTTTATGACCCGGTCTATGATCCTCAGGCTGATCAAGATGTCGGAACTGCGGGATCCCCGGGAGACCGGAACCCATGTAAACCGGGTGGCCGGTTACGCGGTGGAGATCTACGACAAATGGGCGGTCCGCCATCATATTCCTGATACCGAATGGGAGCATTTTCGGGACATCCTCCGGATCGGCGCCATGCTCCATGATGTGGGAAAGGTGGCTATTTCGGATATTATCTTAAAAAAACCCGCCCGGCTTATCCCGGAGGAATACATGGTCATGCAGGGCCATACAATATACGGAGCGGCTCTATTCGGCGAGCCCCAGTCCGACCTGGACACGATTTCCCAGGATATTGCCCTGACCCATCATGAAAATTGGGACGGTACCGGTTATCCCGGATGGGTTGATCCGGTTTCGGGGCGGCCCATAAAAACCGATCCCGACGGGAAGCCCTTGGGCAAAAAAGGGGAAGAAATACCCCTGGGCGGCCGGATCGTCGCCATCGCGGATGTTTATGACGCCCTCTGTTCCAAACGGGTCTACAAGGAGCCCTGGGCCGAGGAGCAGGTTTTAGCGGAGATCCGGCGGCTATCGGGGAAAAAATTTGATCCCGTCCTGGTGGAATGTTTTTTTGAGAGCCTCCACAATATCAAACAGATCCGGGCCCTTTACCCTGAATAGGAGGGGATTCCCGGATAAGCCGGGACAGGAGCCGGTCAAAACTGTCGGCAAAGGCCTTGAGTTCCCGTTTTCCGTAGGAGCCGCCCCCCCTGCCGCCGAGGCCGTATTCGGCCAGGCTTACCATAAAATCCTTGAGGGAAAGGCATTGCCCGATGTTTTCCCTGTCAAAGACCCGCCCCCGGTCGTCTATTACGGTAATTGTCCCTTCCACAAGCCGGGCCGCCAGGGCAATGTCCCTGGTGATGGCCAAGTCTCCGGGTTCGGCCAGGGACGCGATACGGTTGTCCGCCGAATCCTCCCCGGGGGGACAGATCTCCATTACCACATTGCCGCCCCCTAAGCCCGGGATCAAGCGGTTCGCGGCAAATACGGCCCGAACCCCGGTCCGCGCGGCCGCGCGAAGGACCGTTTCCCGAACCGAAACCGGGCAGGAATCGGCGTCTACCAGGATCTTCATGGAAAACCGGCTGCCGCCCGGATGGTTTCACCCGCCCCGGCGGTGTAGAGGGTATAGGTTCCCCCCAGGGAAAGTCCCCGGGCGGCGATTCCGGCGGGGATAAAGGCGCTTTCCCCTTGTCCCAGGATCCATTCCTCCCCCGGATTTTTCCCCGACAGGGTAAGCGATCCCTGGGTAACCATAAAAACAAAGGGGCCGTCCCCGGAAAAATTCAATTCCTGCCCGCGGCCCTCCCAACGGGAAAGGGAAAATTCCCTACAGGGAACGGGGTAGTTAAAAAAAACAGGATGGGGATCCGGGGGCGCCAATATTTCCGGGCAAAAGGGGGAAAAATCGAGGATCCCTACCAGTTCATCAATATCCACATATTTGGCGGTTAACCCCCCCCGCAGCACATTATCCGAATTGGCCATGAGTTCCACGCCAAGGCCGTGGACATAGGCGTGGAGAACCCCCGCAGGGAGGTAGATCGCCTCTCCGGGTTCAAGGTTAATACAGTTAAGGTACAGGGGAGCGATAACCGCCGGATCCCCGGGATAAAGTTCCGCAAAATAGGCGGAGAGCCGCCATTCCGCGCTGAATTCGGGATGTTTTTTTTCCGGGCCCCGCCGTTTAAGGACAAGATCGCTTAACCCCTCCCTAATTTCCCGGGGAAAACCAAAGAGAAGGCGGATAAATTCCTTGAGTCCCCCGGGTGTATCCAGGGGGGAGATGAGTTGGGCCAGGGCAGTCTCCAGGGGCCCCGGAACAGGGCAAAGTTCCCCCAGGGCTTCAAGACGCCGTTGGATCTCACCGGTGGTACGAAACCCGCACATAGCCTCGAAGGGGCTTAAGGCGCAGAGAATTTCCGGTTTATGGTTGGGATCCTTGTAATTTCTATTGGGGGCGTTCAGGACAAGTCCTTCACGGTTTTCCCGTTCCCATCCGGTTTTTGCCTGATCCGGATTAGGGTGGGCTTGAATGGAAAGGGGTTTTTCCGCGGCCAGCACTTTGTACAAAAAGGGAAGGGTTCCAAAGGCCCGGTTTATCCCTTCCCCCAGGTAATAGGCGGGATCCCGGCTTATTAAGGCGGACAGTAACAGATCCTCTCCCGCTAGAGATACCCGGGAGGGGCCTTCAGGGTGTACCCCCATCCATAATTCAGCCCAGGGTTCCCCTTGGGGGTTCTTACGGCCCAATAATTCGGGGATCCACCGGGGAGAACCCCACGGATAGGGTTTTACCGGATTTTTCAGTCTGAAAATTTGAGGCATACCGTAATTTTACCCGGGTTCTACAAAACAGACAAGCCGATTTTCAGTAACATTTTAAAATGAGACATTCCGGCCGGGGATTCGGGAAAGCCGGAGCCGGGGGAGTCCGAACCGGCCTTGGGATTTATCCCGGATCTTCCAAAACCTTGTCTACCCGGACGATCATATCCAAAAGAAGTTTTTCCGCTTCCTGAAAATCTCCCTGGTCCGGATCGATTTTTGGTTTCTTGTACAGTTCGTCACAAAGCAAGAAGCCGGTAACTATGGCAATTTTAAGGGGATCCTGGAGGCCGGTTTTTTTTTGGGTATTTTCCACGGCAGAACGGAAATAAGCTAAAAGATTTTCAAGATAAACGGCTTCTTCGTCTGCGGAAATTGAAAAAGATGTCCCCAGTATATCAATACGGAGGTCACTTTTCGGCATATAAACCCCTTAAAAAATATCCAATTCTCCGGTTTCCGGTGTTTCTGAATCTTCCAATTCGGATAAACCCTCATCTTCAAGGGGAGAAACCTGAAATTCCCCATCCGGTTCAGCCGCCGTAAGGAGGGGCGCGTCTTCCCGGGGCTCCGATAGATATTCTTCCTCCGGTTTTTTTTCTATCCCCGATGAGGGTTCACCCGGGGTATTTAAAACATCGCCGGTAGAACCAGGGGATTTCTCCTCCTCCGGCTGGTTGATGATCCCGGATTTGACCGTAGAAAGGCTCTTTTCTACGGCATCCTCGAACTGGTTGAGCCGGCTAAGGGCGGAAATAATCCCTTCCTCAATGCGGCCCTGATCTTCTTTAAAACGCTGAATTAACACCTCAAGCTCGTCAATCCGTTTCTGATAGGTATCCAATTTTTTCTTTAGAAGGGTATTTTCGCCGGTTACCTGGTTCACAAAATCCAGGGCTTTAACGACCTTCGTTTCCAATAATTTGACCTGCTCAAGGGTTACCATCGGCTATGCTCCCAATGCTGTTTTTGCCTGGGCCACTACCGCTTTAAAGGCCCCCGCGTCTTCCACCGCTAATGCCGCCAGGACTTTCCGGTTGATGGTTACCCCGGCTTTATTGAGCCCGTCCACCAGCCGGGAATAGGAGAGTCCCTCCGCCCGGCAAGCCGCGTTTATCCGGATGATCCAAAGCCGCCGGAAATCACCCTTCCGGTCTTTACGATCCCGGTAGGCGTAGAAAAGAGCCTTGGTAACCGCGTCTTTGGCGGTTTTATAATTGGAATGCCGCCGGCCCCAATACCCCTTTGCCAGTTTAAGTATCTTTTTGCGATGATTCTTTCTTTTAGAACCGTCTACTGCTCTTGACATAACAAAACGCTCCTATCCGTAGGGTAATAATTTCTTTTTGATCATCGGTACATTGTCAGGGGACAGTATACCGGGATGGCGGAGATTCCGCTTCCGCTTGCTTGATTTTTTGGTAAGAATGTGGCGAAGGTTTTGTTTTTTGTATTTTACCTTGCCGCTTCCCGTAAAGGAATAGCGCTTAGCGGCGCTTTTTTTGGTCTTCATTTTCGGCATATGCCACCCTCTATTTCTTAGACTTGGGGCTTAAAACCATGGACATAAACCGGCCTTCCATGGCCGGGGCTTTATCCATAACATAATCCCCTTCGATACGCTGTAAAACATCCTTAAGAACATCCAATCCCAGTTCGGTATGGGCAAGCTCCCGCCCGCGAAAACGAACCGTTACCTTAACCTTATTGCCGTCGGCAAGAAATTCCCGAACATGCTTTGATTTGAAATCCATATCATGCTCGTCGATCTTCGGCTGCATACGGATCTCTTTCAGTTTTAAAAGCTTCTGTTTCTTTTTTGAATCCCGGATTTTCTTTTCATTCTCGAATTTGAATTTACCATAATCCAGAATTTTAACCACCGGCGGAACCGCCTGAGGGGCGACTTCCACCAGGTCAAGGCCCTGTTCCCTGGCCATTTCGAGCGCTTCGGTGATGGACAAGATCCCCTGGGGCTCTCCTTCTTCCCGAATAAGACGAACCTCCCGTACTCGAATCTGTTCATTAATTCGTAAATCCTTATCTGCCAACTGGCCTCCTTCTAAATTTCCGGCACAAGGGGGAATATACCGGTAATTTTAAATAGTATAACAAAGAAAAAAAAGAATGTCCAGCCGTCGCAATGCCTCAAAATTAATCTAGCCGAAAAGGGGGCGGTTTCTCAAAACCAAAACCCAGCCGAAATCAGACCGCTTGGGCCTGTTCCACCTCCTGACCGGAGGTCTGTCTCATACTTGTCTTGTCTCGATTTATTTTCAAGAGCCGATCCACCGCCTGGTTGAGCCGGGC
>JAIRMO010000169.1 GCA_031258625.1 Spirochaetaceae bacterium
GGGGGCGGGATGGGGGAAAGGAGCTGCCAGAGGGGGAGGATGAAGGAGCGGATTTTGAGGTTCCAGCCCATCAGGAGGCCGATCGGGACGGCCAGGACCACGGCAATGGCGAAGGCGGCGAAGAAGCGGCCCATGCTCCAGCCTATGTGGAGGATCAGGTCTTTGTGCCGGAGCATGAAGACGAAACGCCGGGCCACGACGCTGAGGGGCGGGAGGAGGCTTTCGGGGAGGACTTTCCAGCGGGGGTGGAATTCCCAGAGGAGCAGTATGGGGATGAGGACGGAGAGGAATTCGGGGGAGAAGAAGTTGCCCAGGGAATTTTTGGTGAAGCCCCAGAGTTCCTGGAAGACCCGGCGCCAGCCTCTGGTTTCGTAGGTGTCGGTTTGGTTCATGGTTTCCTACTAGTTTGATGGATATAATAATATAGTAAGAACATGGGTTTAGTCAAGGGAATTTTTTAGTTTGATTCGGCCAGTCCGAATTCAAAAAATGGTCAAAACGTAAAGCGTCAAACAGAGTCTGACTCATGGACATGCCTCTATTATATCTGATACGCTATATATGGCATACCATATCTGGCATCTGAGGTCTGACCCCATACCCCATATATGGCACGCTATATCTATCACTTGGGGTCTGACCCCGTGCCCCATATATGGCGCATCCATAGCTTGTACAGAAAACAAAACCACATGCACAATACTGTCGGGACACTCGTTGAATTTTGAATTGCTGGAGTTTGAGTACTTGAGCCTTTTTCAAATCTCGGTTAATCTGGGGGGAGGGGATTTTTCAAATGGGAATTAACGGGGTTTTCAAAGAGGTCTGTTGAAAAGTCAGACCAAAAGGAGCGGGTATGAAAAAAAGAATAGCCTTAGTCGCGGCCTTTGGGTTGATCGCGGGGTGGTTTCTTGCCGCGGATCCGGTAGAGGGTTATTGGACCAGTGTAGACGAAAAGACCGGTAAAGTTACCGCGGGCTGGGAGATCTACCAGAACGGGGGGAAACTCTACGGTAAAATTATCGGCGTTTTCGGGTATCCCCCGGATGTTAAAGCCGACAAATGCAAGGAGTCCTATCCGGGCTTTCCCGTGGCGGGAAAGGTGAACCAACTCCCCGTAAAAGGAACCCCCTGGATCTTTGGGTTGACCCTGGAAAAGCCGGGTCAGTGGAGCGGCGGTAATGTGGTGGATCCCGAATCCGGCAATCTATACAAATGTAAAATCACCTACCGGCCGGCGGACGGTAAGCGGTACAAGGCCGACACCCTGGAGATGCGGGGGGAGATCGGTCTGGGAATAGGCCGCAGCCAGTTCTGGAAGAAAAGTACCCGGGCGGAAGCGGAAGGACAACCGTAAAGGTAACGGCCTGCGGGCAAACCGGCGCGGAACGGCGCGTGGACTACGGGTTCATACACGTTTGCTTGGGGTCAGACCCCCTTGGGGGCGTACCGGCGAGGACTCGGGTGTATCCCGGATAAAAGCAAATGTTTTTGCCCCGGGCGAAACCGGTAGGTGTTGTTATTTTTTGTTTGGAGTATATATGGAACAGGCCCTCTCTTATGTCATGGTAACCCCCTATACTATCGCGAAAAGCAGAACCGGCGGGGTGCTGGCCCGGTTATTATCCCAGTTGGATCTGGAACTGGTGGGGGCTCAAATAATAGCCCCCGACGAGGTTTTTATCACGGAATACGCTACGGCCCTGCGGAAACAAAACGCTTCCAATACGGTTACCCTTTTGGCGGACTATGTGGAACATCACCTGGCCCCCTCGGGGGGGAGGAAACACCGCACCCTCCTGCTGCTTTTTCGGGGGGAGAATCCCTGCGCCAAGCTCACCGCCATCTGCGGGCACATCTATCCGGAACATCAAAACGACGATTCCCTGAGCGGGGAAACCATTCGGGACACCTACGCGGATCTCATTATGTCCCCGGAGGACCCCCAGGTGATTACCTATTTTGAACCGGCGGTGATGACCCCCCGGACCCAGGAGTGGGCCGATAAGGATCTGGCCTTGTTTGCCCGTTTTTTACCGGGCAAAGAAAATATCGTAAAAAACGTCCAATACCCGGACCCTTCGGTGATTGAACAGACCCTGGTGATCATCAAACCCGACAACTGGCAATACGCTTCCTCAAAACCGGGAACCATCATCGATATGTTTTCCCGGACCGGGCTGCGGATCATCGGGATCAAGGTTCACCGTTTTTCCCTGGCGGAGGCCCTGGATTTTTACGGCCCCGTGGAGGGGACTTTAAAAGAAAAACTCGCCCCCCGTTTTGGAAAAAAGGCCCGGGAGCTTCTGGAAAGGGAATTCGAGGTAACCCTCAATGAAGAAACGGAAAAATGTCTGGCCGATAGTTTCGGCATCGCCTGTGCCCGGGATCAATTTGCCCAGATCATCGAATTTATGTCCGGGACAAGGCCGGAAAAATGCCCCCCGGAAGATATAAACAACCCCGGCAGCGTCAAATGTATGATTATCATCTATGAAGGGGAAAAGGCGGTTAATAAGATCCGGGAAGTCCTGGGCCCTACGGATCCCCTCAAGGCTCCGGGAGGCACCATACGCCGGGAATTCGGCAGCAACGTGATGATTAACACCGCCCATGCCTCGGATTCCCGGGAAAGTGTGGAACGGGAAATGAAAATAGTCAGGACAAACGAAAATTCCCTGGAAGGAATAATCAAATCCTATCTTTCCCTGAGGCACTGATCTTTTCCGGGGCCCATCGGCCCGGCGATTTTCCCCAAAGCCCGTTGTTTGCGGGAAAACCCGCCCTTATTTAATAGAAAGTAACTCCACCTGAAAAATCAGGGCCGAGTTGGGGGGAATCATATTACCGGCCCCCTGTTCCCCATAGGCCAGGGACGAGGGGATGTACAAACGGTAGGTGCTCCCCACGTTCATCAGTTGTATCCCCTCCGACCAGCCGGGGATAACCTGATCCAGGGAAAATTCCGCGGGCTCCCCCCGGGTGTAGGAGCTGTCAAACACCGTCCCGTCGATTAATTTCCCCTCATAATTAACGGTTACCACATCAGCGGCGGAGGGGTTGCCGCCCTGCCCCTGAACGACAACCTCGTACTGCAGCCCGCTGGAGGTGATTACCACCCCGGTCTTTTTGCTGTTTTCCGCCAGGAACTGATCGTTTTTCTTCCGGCTCTCCTCCGCCTGCCGGGTAATGGTGGCCATATACGCGCTTTGTACCAATCCCACCGCTTCTTCCATAGAGATCCGGGGTTCTTGTCCCTCAATCGCCTCCCGAATCCCCTGGGCCAGGGCATCGTAATCAAACTGAATTCCAAATTGTTTAAGGTCCGAACCCAATACCACTCCGAAGGCATAACTGGTATCGCTATCCGCCGGAGACTCGTCTGAGATTTCCGTCGAAACATCCTTTTCGCCGGAGGTGTTTTCTTCGGCGGCGGCACAGGAAAAAAATACGAAGGTTACCATAATTATGGTAAAAAAGATTTTTCTTAACATCCCTCTATTCCCTCTTATATAAAAATACCGGAATAAACCTATCCGGATAACCTGAACCGCCCCTAATCCTTCAGGACTTAAAAACACCCAGGTTGTAGAGGCTTTTTCAAAACCCGCTCGTTTTGGGAAAGGCGCTCATATAATCTTTTTTAGTATACCCATAAACATCCGGTTCAACTAGTACCCCGGCCGGGTCAGGCAGGGTAAACCGAGTCGTCTGCCGCCTGTTTATCGCTTGTCTAGGGGGGAAAAAGGCTCCCGCGGGGAACGCGCAAGGGATTGAAGTGGAATACGGTTTGACAGGTTTCCTGTCAAACCGTATTAGAACGGAAAGCCCGGTTTCCGGTGCTTGCGCCGGAAATGCGCCCAAAACGCGTTTGTCCGGCCGGGCAGGCGGCCATATCGCCTTTACCGGTCTATTACCGAAAAAGCCGCCGCGCAATCTATTATCGAAGGAGGTTTTGAGCCCACGAATAAGAGGGGGATGGGCTATCCCCTAAGGAACGGGGTTATGCCCCTTCCGGGAAAGATAAAGCGTATATAACGCCGATCCGATGAGCAGCAGAATGCTTATGACGGTAATCGCCGGAAACGCTATTTTACGGCAGGCCATGGAGTGCATGGGACAGCCGCCGATGAGGGCGTGGGGGACGAGCAGGGCAAGAATGCCTGAAAGAAAAACCCCTATAGTCAGCCCCAGCCGTATTTTGGAGTCGGCAAAGAAGATAAGGGCGATGCCAAGAGCGGCGATTAACGCGCCCACGCCGATTTCCGCCCGGGCGGACCAATGGCATTTCATAAACATGTTCTCCACCACCGGGCATACCTTGAACAAATATTGAGGTCCGAGCGCGATAAGCAGCCCTAAAACAAGCGCCGCGCCGCCTGAAATGATGCGATTTTTCATACATGCCTCCCTGTTTTTTGCCGTAGTAATTTTTTATGGTTCCCTTCCGCCCCGCTCGATGACCACGGTTTCCGGTTCAACGGTATTACCGTACACCGGGCGCAGAGTTTCCTCGTAGGTTTGGTGAAAAAAATCGTCCTCTATGCGGCGGGTTATTACGTCGTTCAGCCAGAGCCGCAATTCGCCGTTACCCTTCCTGACCGCCGGGGCGATGCGGGCTTCCCCGGCCTTCCGGTAAGGAAGGGCAAAATCAGCGGCCGGGGCGGCGTGTTCCGGGCCGGGACCGAATCCCAGTACGATGTCCGCCTGATCGTTCTCAAGGTAGTCCGCCCAGTTTTCGCGGGTTACCGGTACCAGGCGGAGATATTTTTCCTTGTTGTCCAGTATTTCTTTGGCAATACGGCGGGCAAAAGAGACATCGTAGCCCCGCCAAACGCCTTTGGCGTCCACATAACTAAAGGGGGCGTTGTCCGCTGGAACGCCGATTCGCACAACTTCGCGCAGGTGAATCCGGTGTACCGCCACAAGCTCGTGGTCGTTAAAGGGCGCCGCGGGGTCCTGCTCCCCCCCGGCAAAGAGGGGAAGCGCCGCGACAACCGCAAAAACCAAAACAGCAAGTCTTTTATTCATGGCTGATTTTACCGGGCCTCGGTAAAGGCGACCGGCGCTTCCGGGAGGGCGCCCATGCCATGGTGTTCCTCCGAACCCGCGTGTTCTGCCGCGCCGTGTTCCTTCCCCTCATGTTTCACCGGCGTCAGGGTAACGGTTTTGCCGTTGAACGTAAAAGTATACGCGGCGGTTTCCGCCGTTCCGTTTTTGGTTGCGGTAAGGACGCCGTGGTTGATTTCGTAGCGGTACACCCCCCGGTCAAGGGGTTCGCCGTGGTGGACGTGCCAAAAATGGAATGTGCCGTCGGTGTTAAATTCCCAGCGGTCATACATATTGTTCCGTGCGGGGGCGTTCCAGTTTTTCCCGGCGAATACGTCCACGCCCTGGGCGGCGAGTTCATTATAGCCGGCCTGCCCGGTAGTGGCGCAGGCAGCCAGGAACATAATGCCGAGGAATAATCCCGCCAAGGCGGGCCTAAGGACGCTTGTTTTTTTCATACTGTTTCTCCTCATACGACTTTGAAAATCAGGGGAACCGCCGGCCATACACGTTTCACCAAACTAATAGGAATTTAGAGAAGGTGTTATTAACGTAAACCTTGCCAACGGCAAGGATATGACCGCAGTTCCCCCGAAGCTATCGGGGAATTGTTGTATCAACCCCATATATTTACTCTAAAAAAAATGAAAAGGTTGCGTTTTTTTGTGATTTTTTCAGATGGAATTTAATTGCTCTGAAGAACTTTCTCTTCTTTTGTGTCGCAGAGGCAGTATTTTGTTCCGCAGCAAATTTTTATACCCACCTTGGAGGGGAGGCACGCGCCGGTTATCAGGGCGCTTACGTAGTTGGCGGAAAAGAGGAGCAGAAACATAAAACAGGCCGCCACGGTCCAGCGGACGGCCCTGCGGATAAACCGGCGTTTTACGGCACCTTCCGCGAGCCTGTTCCGCCGCCGCCAATCGGCGCGGGCCCGTATTGTCCGGAGGGCGGCACGGAGCTGTTCATCGCTTGTTTTCGGCGGGGATAATCCGTCCAGCGCGTATAACCCGTCTATCCGGCGGTCGATAAGATCGGGGTCTATGTCATCCGCGTTTTTTTTCAATTCCGATTGGATATGCTCGATAAGGGAATCCCGCGTACTTTGTTTGTCCATCATCCACTCTCCCTATTATTATACTCGCCGGTTTCTCGAAAAGTCGCGTTGGAACCCTCAATCGGCCAGTAATTCCCGGGCAAGGGCGCTTATTTTTTGGCGCAGCCTGCTCGTCCGCGATTTTACGGCGCTTAAACTCATGTTGAGCCGGGCCGCCACTTCTTTAAGGGGATATTTTTTCCGGAACGCGAGTTCCAGAATACGCTCGTCGAAGGGTTTGAGCCGTTTCCGTATTTCGCCGGCGGCCCGGTCTATGGCCTTTTCTTCGGCGATCCGGTCTTCCTCCCTGGTTATGTTCCCGGCGATGATACGGTCCACCGGCGCTTCTTCACCGGTGTCTTCAGGGCCTCCGAAGGGCGGGGCGAATGTTTTGCGTTCCCTCCGCAGGGAAGCGGCGTACTGTTTGGAGATGTGGCCCGCGGTTTTATAGAGCCACCCCCCTATCCGGTCATAATCTTTGAGGCTGCCCATGCGCTCATACAAAACAAGAAAAATATCCTGGGTACAATCCTCGGCGAGGCTCCGGTTACCCCCCAGGGCATAGGCGCAAAATTTGAGTATTTTTTCGTAATACCGCCGGACGATGCCGGTAAAGGCGGCGTAAGACTCCGTTTCCGGCCGGGTCTCTTTTGTAAAGCCGGCTTCCTGTTCATCACGGGCCTTTGGTTTGTGTTCGATTCGGTTTTCAAGGTCGAGTTCCATGGCCGGTGGGGTTTAAGGCGGTATGGGGCAGAAGATTCCCCCCGTCCATCGAATAGGTCTTGTCCCCGTAATTGAGGGTATCAAGCTCGTGGGTAACCATAAGTACCGCCGTCCCTTCCCCGGCGATACGGCTGAACAACCCCATGATCTCCGCCGTGGTCTCCACATCGAGGTCTCCGGTCGGCTCATCGGCGATGAGGAGCCGGGGATTGTTGATGAGGGAACGGGCAATGGCTACCCGCCGCATTTCTCCACCCGAGAGTTCCCGGGGATACGATGCCGCCAGGCGGCTTATTCCCACTTTTTCAAGCAGGGTAAACGCCCTTCCCTCCACGTCCCCCTCCCGCTTAAACAGAAACCAGGGGATGCACACATTGTCGAAGACGGTAAAGTTGGAGAGGAGGCTTTGCCCCTGGGGGACATAGCCGATTTTTTCGTTTCGCAAAAACGAAATATCTTTATCCTGTAAACCGTAGATGTCCTGCCCTTCAAAAAGTACCGATCCTTGAGTCGGATTGAGTAGTCCCGCGCCCATGTTAAGCAGGGTGGTTTTCCCGCTCCCCGACCGTCCGATAATGCTGATAAAATCCCCCGGCTCGATAGACAGGCTGACGCGGGTTACCGCGTTAAAAGCCCTCCCTCCCCGTTTGTACGCCTTCGTTAATCCCCGCAATTCCAGTAATCCCATCATTCACCCTCCCGCATGGTAAAATACGTTTCCGCCCGGCTGATTTGGAACGCCGAATAAAGCGAAGCCAGGGGCCCCACCAAAACCGAAAGAAAGAGGCTTCCCAAAACCAGGGGGATAATGTGGAGCGGCGGCGCGTCAAGATAGGGCAGTTCAAGCCCCTCGCTGATCAAGGCGCTGAAAGGAAAAACCACAAGGCTGGCGAGGAGTATCCCCGCGGCGCCGCCGGCAATACCGGCAAGGGAAGATTCGCTTAACACCATGCCGATAAGTTTCTTCCTTGTGGCCCCGAGAATCCGCAGCAGGGCGAATTCCTTTTTCCGTTCGTGGATGGTTCCCGAAAAAACCGCCGCCAGAATGATAACCGCCAGGATCCAAACCACAACAAAAAAAACATATATATACGAAACAAGGCCGGACAGCGTAGCGGCAAGGGTTGAAAAAATACCCTGGGAAACCAAAACTTCCACGCCCTTATTTTCCCGCCCTATCGTATGGGCAACCAGTGAAGGAACTTCCGAAGGATCAACCTTGGCTAAAACGGCTGAAATGATTCCGTCTCCCTGCTTGTCCGCCAAAAAATTGTATTTTTCCTCATGCGCCCGGTCAATAAGCTGCCGCATCGTGTTCATGGTCATAAAAACCGACGTGTCAAAACCGCTGGCGCTGGTTGAAAGCTGGGCCGCCACGGGGTATTCATGGTTGAATAATTGAATGGTTCCATTGGGGCGAAGCGTAATCCGGCTGCCGACGACCACCTGTCCGTCTTCCACAGTCGCGCGGCGTTTTTCCGCGATCCAGGGCTGGACAACAAAATCCGTTGCCGGATCATAGGCGATAAGCTGCACGGCGGCGTCGCAGCATTCGGTGGAAAGGGAAGCAAGGAAAAACTGAGGTGAGGCGCAGGCGACACCCTTGGTCCCGGCGATTTTGTCGGTGATACCGGCGTTAAAATAGAAATAGCCGGCTCCCCCCTGGAGCAAGAGGGATTGGGCCTTTTCAGAGGCCCCCTCGGGAACCACCATCAGATCCGCGCCGAAACGCCTGGTCATGGTGGATAGACCCTGGCGAAGATTCAGGGTGAGGATGGACCCGCCGAATAACGTAAAGGCAAGAACCGCTACCACAACCACCAGACAGGCGGTACGAACCGGTTTGGCCTTGAGGTTTTCCAGTGATAACGCGCCGGTATTCAGTATCTTTTTCCCCATGATTATCCCCCTGTATATTATATATCCTATAGTTATACTAGGGATATTTCTATATACAATCCGTTTTCTTGTCAAGGGGCATTTGGATGTTTCCAGTAATTCAAAGTTTAAAGAGGCATAAAGAAAAAAGTAAAAATTACCGCAAAAAAGGGGAACGTTCCGGGATGTTTCAAATAGTACAGCTCCTTGGTTTCTCGAATTTTCGGCCCCGGAGATGGCGCCTGCGGCGGCTAATGGGGGGCTAACACACATCACATAACGTTCCGATGGCGTAAAAAGTCCTCCCCTCATTCACCCTCCCGCATGGTAAAATACGTTTCCGCCCGGCTGATCCGCAGCGCCGCGTAGAGTGAAGCCAGGGGGCCCGCCAGAACCGAAAGAGCAAGACTTCCCAGGGCGAGCAGGACAATGTGGAGCAGCGGCGCGTCAAGATAGGGCAGTTCAAGCCCTTCGCTTATCAGGGTACTGAAGGGAAAGATCACCATGCTTGCCAAAAGGATCCCCGCGGTGCCGCCGGCAATGCCGGCAATGGCCGATTCGCCTAACACCATACCGGCCAGCTTTCCCCGGGTGGCGCCGAGGATCCGTAACACGGCGAATTCTTTTTTTCGTTCGTGAACGGAACCTGAAAATACCGCCGCCAATACGACAAGCGCCAATACCCAGAGTACGAGGGAAAAAAGGTGAATATACGCCGTCAGTCCCGCAAGGGTTTCGGAGATACCGGAAAATATGCTCTGGGAAACGACGACATCCACCCCGGCGTTTTCCCGGCCTATGGTTTGGGCAAGCCGCGCCGGCGGAGCCGACGGGCCGGCCTTTGCCAAAACCACCGAAACCGCCCCCCGCCGCATTTCCTTTTCCTGGGCCGTCAGAAAGTCATAGCCTTCCGTCCGGGCGCGGCCGATAAGGAGCCGCATGGTATTCATGGTCATAAAAATCGAGGTATCAAGCCCGCTGGCGCTTCTTGAAAGCCGGGCCGCTACCGGATAACTATGTCCCAAAAGCCTGACGGTGTCGTCCGGACGGATCGCGATCCGGCTGCCGGCCACGACCTGTCCGTCTCCCACCGTATTATTATATTTCTCAGCCATCCATGGTTGGATGACAAAATCCGTTTCGGGGTCATAGGCGATAAGCTGTACCATGGCGTCACAGCACTCCTCCGCAAGGGAAGTGAGAAAGAATTGCGGGCTGGCGCAGGCGACACCCTCTGTCCGGGCCACACGGTCGACGATCGCCTTGTCAAAGTAAAAATAACTGATCGCCCCGCGCAGCAGGATTGACTGGGCTTTTTCGGAAGTTCCCGCGGGAACCACCATCAGGTCCGCCCCAAAACGCTTGGTCATGGCGGCTAAACCCTGCCGGAGATTCAACGCGAGGATAGACCCGCCAAAAAGCGTAAACGCCAGAATCGCCGCTACCACCACAAGGCAGGCGGTACGAACAGGCTTTGCCTTTAAATTCTCAAGGGACAATAAACCGGTGTTCAAACTTCTTTTTTTCGTCATCACGGTCTCCTTTGAACACATAATCCTACTAAGTTAGTCCAGTATTACAAAAAAGAACCGTTATGTCAATGTTTTTTCAGTAAGGCTTTCCCAAAACTTCAGTTTTTGGGAGACAAGCGCTGCTTGTCCGGCAATATCGGGAATGAGCAAAAATGAAGAACCCAGGAGCAAACTCCTGGCTAGGACCATCGCCTTCCAATCACGGTTTCTCTGTCGTTTTCCGGAGATAGGCCGAGGGATGGGCTTTAATGGATCTTTGAAAGTATCTCCGGGTTATCCGCCACGTAGTTCAATACATCGGCCATAATGCCGGTGTAGCCTTTCCCCAGGGCCTTGTATTTTGCCAGCACCTCCGGCATGATCCTGATAGTAACAGCGGGCTTTATGCGCCGCCTGTTTTGACGTAACTCCCTCGCCTTTGCCGCGAACTCCGCTAGGGCTTCCGGTGTGGAAGGCGGGCAATCGGGATCGTAGACCGGGTGTTTCTTTGCCTCTTTCACGGCGGCCCGTATTTCTTTTACCTGTTCTTTAGTCGGCTTTTGACCATCCCTTACGGTTACTTTCATCATGTCCATAATAACTCCTCTTTTCCGGCCCCTTTGCGGGCCGTGCCGATATTAAGCGCGTTTTATCTCCGTGTTCCGTGTAGACAACAAACAATACCTTGTCCACCATGCCCAGAGTTTGCCATCGTTCTTCCCCGGATATATTGCCTTTACTGTCGTCGTGGCGTTCTATCCGCATAGGGTCGGCAAAGACAAGGGCGGCGGTTGCCAAGTGGACTTTGTGCGCCTTCCAGTTTTTTTCTTCTTTCTCGGGATCAAATTCTATTTCCCTTGTCATATTTTATTGTAATACTTTTTTGTATTCATTGTCAAGGACTTTTGAAGGTTTTTTCAGATGAGCCCTGCCGGGGCCGTCCCTGGCCCCTGATCCTCCCGTAAGTCGGCGGGCAAAACCCTTCGATTCCCGGCGTTTGTTTGTTAAGGGGTTGCTTTTTAGCCAAGACAGGGAATCGAACCCTGGACCTGCACATTACGAGTGTGCCGCTCTACCGACTGAGCCATCTTGGCGGGGCCGTTTGAAACAGCTTAGAAAAATTATATAGATAAAACCGGAAAAGGACAAGGGCAAATACGCCGCCCTGACCGGCCTATTTGATCAACAGCCCCGCCAGGGAAGGAATGGAAATAAAGTTTCCCACCGCTCCTCCCAGGCTGGAGAGGAAAAAAACCAACAGGGCCCGGGTGATGCGGTTCCGGTATATACCCTTGAGGCTGACGATGTCTTCGGAGATGGTTTCGGCGTCGGTAACCTTGGGCTTACGCAGGGTGGCCTCGGTGATCCCCGAAAAAAGCCCCACCCCGATAAAAGGGTTGATGGTCGCCACCGGGGCGCCCAGGAAGGAGACCAGGATCGACAGGGGATGACCCAGGGCGATGAGGGTCCCCAGGGCGGCCAGGGAGCCGTTCCATAAAATCCACTGGAGGATCATGGTAAAACTTTTCCCGGGACCGGCGAAAAAAAATCCCGCCAGAATCAGGGCGACAAGCAGCGCCGGAAAGATCCACCCCGAGAGCTTTGAAAAAAGGGTTTGGGGCGGTATGACATTCAGTTCCGATACATCCTCCCCCTCTTCCCCGGCGGCGATCCGTTCCAGGTGGGTCTTGAGCCCCAACATGTGCCCGGCCCCGATGATCACCGCGGATTTGGTCCCCCCGGCGGCCCAAATTTTCGCCGCCAGGTAACGATCCCGTTCGTCGATCAGGGTCTCCTTGACCGAAGGGAGATAATCCGCCCGTTCCGCCATCATACCGTCCAATTCACTGCGGTCTTTGAGGTTCTCAATCTCCTTTTCGCTGAGTTTCTCCGTGGTCACGGCGCTGGACAAAAGGGAAGCCAGGAGCTTACATTTGCTCCACAGGCCGCAGCGGACCCAGGCCCGGCGGAGGGTGATTTGTACCTCCCGGTCACAAAACGAGTAGGGAAGCCCCAGTTCTCTGGCGGTTTCTACGGCGATTTTCATTTCTCCCCCCGGTCTTACCCCCAGTTCCTGACCCAAACGGCGTTGAAACCCCGAAAGCACGAGGTTTGCCATAAGCAAAAACCCCTTGCCTTCCTTAAAAATCTTAACCACATCGAGTTTCTTCCAGTTTTCCTCCTGGGAAAGGGAGGCGTATCTTTCCTCGTCCAGTTCAACACAAACCATATCGGGTTTTTCTTCCCGGATAACCCGGCCTACTTCCGCGACGCTTTCTTTTGAAACATGGGCGGTTCCTACAAGAATAATTTCCCTGTCCTTAAGGGTGAGGGTCATACGGGTGTCGTTCATGGGTTCTCCTGCGTAATTAATAGACCGAATGTCGAGTTTATATTGGGCGCATCACCGCGACGCGGTGATCGGGCTATTCGCTCCAATTCCTCGTGCCCGGGGTCTGTCCCCGGGACAGACCCCGGGCCCTGCGGGATTTCCGCTTCTATCCCTTGCGCGTTCCGGTTAGCGGACGCCCCGGTAACCAAACGTGAAGTTCGGCCTAATAGGATCCCACGGAGGGAGGTGAAACAAAAAGCCGGTATATGGGGACGCCGGCAAGGGCTTTGGGGAATTTTCATCAAAAATTCCCCATGTTTCGTTTTTCCAAAGCCCATTCGTTCAGGCGCCATTCCAGGATATACCGCTGGTCAAGTTCCCGAACCTGGAGAAAATACCGATCCGCCAGGTTTTTATTCCCCCGGGCATCGTAATATTCCGCCAGATAATAGAACATCTTGGCCTTTAGTTCGGGATTCCGCTCCCGGTCGATCCGGATGGCCACATCGTTATCCCCGGCAAGATCGTAATACAGCCGGAGCATATACCACGGCAGGGTCTCCCGTTGAACCCTACGCAGGGCCTGTTCCAAAAACTGCCGGGGGTCCGAGGGCTTTCCCGCCCGCATCCAGTTTACGGCGGTGAGGAGGGCGTAGGCCCATTCCTGGGGGGCCTGTTTATAGACCTCCGCGAAGGCGTCCCGGGCTTCCCCCCAGAGCCCCTGCCGCATCTTGTGGCATCCGATCCCCTCAAAAGCAAAATAATACTCCGGTTCTAATCGGGCCAGGGTGATATAATCCTTCTCCGCCCCGTCATAATCCCCCAAATCGTCCTTAATACCCGCGCTGTACACGTAGGCCAGGAAAACTTCGGGGTCCAGGGCTATGGCCCGGTTAAATTCCTCCAGGGCTTCCGGCTTCCGGTTAAGATCCAGCAGCACGTTTCCCCGGTCATAGGCTATCCAATAATCGTTCCCCGCCAGCACCTTGGCTTTGTCCAGGTCCGCCAGGGCCTGAAGGGGATACCCCGCATTCCGGTAAAGCCGGGCCCGCTCGCTCAAGCCCACGGACCATTGCGGGTAGAGGCTCACCGCCTTGTTGAGGAGCCCCTCAGCCTCCGTGATTTTCCGTTCCCGCCGGTAGACATCCGCCCGGCCTATCAGGGCCTCCCGGTCTTCGGGGGCCGCTTCCAGGGCCCGGTCGAAATAGGCAGCCGCGGTTCTAAAAGAACGGGCCTGCCGGGCTATATTTCCCAGGCCGTTAAGGGCCTGGACGTGGGAGGGGTCGGTCTTGAGGATCCGCTCCAGCAGCGCCCGCTGTTCCCGTTCCCGCCCGGAAGATTTTTCTATAGAAGAAAGCACAAACAGGGCCTCGGTATTTTCAGGCTCCCCGGCGATGATCTCTTCCACAATAACCCGGCCTTCCCCGCTACGGCCCGCGGAACTGAGGATCGAGGCCTTTACCAGGCGGAGCCCCGAAGTTTCCGCTTCGGCGGGATCAATTTCATCAAAAAGGGCCAGGGCCCCGTCGTAATCCTCCCTTTCCAAAAGGGCCGCCATCCGGGTCAATATCCCCTGGGTGGTCGTAACCTTAGGTTCCGGGGGGATTTCTTCAATGTACGGCGGGGCAATCTCCGGTTTTGGAGGGGGAGAGGAGGGGCAGGACATAAGGCTTATCAGCAAGCCCCCCAAAAGGAGGGGCCACCGTATTCCGCGCCGGCAATGCGGCAATGTTTTTAATAATCTGTGGTTCATATTCATTGGATTATATATTATATAATCATCGTCAAATTAACAAGTTGAATTTATCCCCCCGATCAATTATGCTTATACAAATGAAGAAACCGATGTTTCCCCGAATTATCGTACTTCTCCTCATCTACGGAGTGGTTTTTTTACTCCTGGTGATGATACAGTTTACCCGGCAAGGGGGGTTTACCCATAATGTAGGTAATTTTGTCGTAGCCGGTTATTACCGGGAGCCGTCGAATACCGGATCCTCCCTGTCTTCCAATGAATATTTTCTAACCAAGGGGGGCAGCGTTTTCTTTGGGGGGACGGAATTCCGTATGGACGACGGCAGCGGGCTACGGCTTTGTTATGAAAATGGTGAAACCAAAGAACTGGCCCCCGAATATATGATATTATCCGAAGACGCGGCTTTTTTCAGATTCCCCGGCGGGTCGGGCCTGGATTTTTCCACCCGGTATGTCGATGGGGCCTTGGAATTGCGGATCAGCGGCCGTTTTGGCGACCAGGTTCAGCGGCTGGAACTGCCCTATCAGCCCCTCAAGACTTCCCGGATTCGGGAGTACGAGGAGGGAAAGGTTATTGTTACCGCCGAGGGTGTTGATTACACCTTTGCGGAGGCGATCCTTGATACAAAGGCCCGGATCCTCACCCTTGAAAACGGGGAATCCGTGGTTTCCTACCGGATGGTACCGGAGCAAAAAGGGGTTGTTTCGGATGATTTGGTTCTTCCCACCGCCCTGGATGTCCAGGAATACGAAACGATCCTTACCCGGTGGCGGGATCGATCCTTTTCCCTGTGGAACCGGATTATCGGTACCGCCAGTGATGAGGAACTGGTAAACGCCTATCTCGGCGAATCAGTCCGGCGGGGAACGTATAAGGCGGCGGTTTCCGCCGTACCCGCCGTGTTTTTGAGCGGGGGGCAAAGGACCTTCGAGTCTTCGGTATACCTGGGACGGTTGGATATGGGGCTGCGTTCAATTGCCGCCTATGAGCGGGAGAAATTAAGCCGCCTTTCCCGGCTGATAAACGAAAAATCTCAGGATTTTTTACGGGAATTCCATGTTTTTGAATACCTGGGGATACGAAACAACGGCCCCTTTATCGACGAGGGTACTGAAATAGTCCGGGCCCTGGACCCTTCGGATCTGACCCTGGATCTAACCCCCGGTATCCTGGAGGGATGGTATGATTGGCGTTTATACCGTTTTTCCCAGGAAAATCCCTTTGACCGGCTCGTGGATCAGGCTTGTTTTATCATTTCCACGGGGGTAAAAAAAAGCCCCCAGGGAGACCGGCTATTTGTATTTTCGGATACCGTGGCGGATACGGAATTCAACATCCGGGTGGGGAAAGCCCTGGTGACCTACGGAGAAATCGCGGAAAATAAGACCTGGGCGGGCCTGGGCCGTTCCATAATCCTCTCCACCCTCTCGATCATAGACCCTTCGGGGATGCTGCCCAAAACCCTCACCATATCCGGCGAAGGGGACATCGCAGGAAACACCCCGGACAGACAGATAAATTCCGCCCGGATCTACCGGATCCTCGTCCCCGGCTCCGATACGTATCCTCACGCGGTTAGTGTCGGTCCCGGGGGCATCTGGGCCTGGACCGCGGCCCCTATTTCATCGGTTCAGGAAAACAACGTCCTGGACATTACCGTGTCCTTTCCCGTGGGGGAGACCCACTATATAATGATCCGCGGAATCCGGCCGTTTTCCAAAATTCAGCTTTACAACATTGATTATCGCACGGATCCCCAATTTGAGCGCTACGATTCTTCCGGTTGGTCCTATTCATCTTCGGAACAGACCCTGCTGCTCAAGATACGGCACCGGAATCCGGAAGAGCATATCCGGATATTCTCCTAGTAGTCAAACTTATACCCCCATAGGGGGGGGCCTGCCCCCGCTCCGTGCATGAATATACGTAAAGGGTCAGACCCCGGACGTATATTTATGCAAGCCCCCACCCCCTTCGGGGGTCGACAGGCCGCGTTGAAACGGCTTAAATCCGCGGCACCCAAATACGGGGTTAAATGCAAACGAATGTCGCCAGATGGCCAGCAATTCAAAGTTTAAATAGGCATAAAGAGAAAAGACGCCTAAAAGAACTTCCGGGGGTCCTGTCGGCCGGGCAAATAGCGGTTCCTCCCGGAGGGTCCCCCCGCTATTTGCCCGCCGCCACCCCAGGTAAACTTTTTTGGGCGTCTTTTTTCTCCCCCAAAAGTAAAAATTGCTACAAAAAACGGGAACGTTATGGTAAAAAATGACCAAATGGTTACTATAACCGAATTAAGACGACCATATCCTTCAAAACCATTTGGTCATTTTTAGATTGAACGAGCCTTTTTTTAAACTTTGAATTCCTGCCAGATGGCGCTATAGGCAAAGAGGGCCTGAAATCCCCTATGGGGGGCCAGGGAGACAAATCTCCTTTCATGTATTAGACTATAGAGTAAGGGATCGTTACACGACAAAGGGAGGTTTCCGGTGAAGATTTTTGCCCTGGGTTTATTTTTTGTCCTGGGGGCGCTGCATTTGGCTCTTATTTTATGGGGGAATCCCCGCATTCAGAGAATTACCAAGGTACTGCTGCTCCCCCCGCTGGTTTGGTATTACGCGGCCGCGGCGGAAACATTCCTGATTTTAGTCCTTTTGGCGGTGATCCTGGGCTGGATCGGGGATATACTCCTGATAAAAATCCAAAGCGAAGGCTTTTTTAAGGCCGGATTGATGAGCTTTCTTTTGGGACACCTCCTGTACATACCCGCCATGTTTTTCTTTGCCGGTACGGTACGGGTACCCCTCCTTATCATATCGATAATCGCCGCCATTCCCCTGGGAATCCTGATCCCACGGTTCATAAAACCCCATAAATCCCTGCGGATTCCGGTGATCTGCTATGGGATAATAATAGAATTAATGAGTTTGAGCGCCCTTCAGCTTATGGCGGCCCGGCCGGAGTTTTGGGGGATCCTGGTGTTTATGGGCAGCCTCTGTTTTTTGATTTCCGACTCTATTCTGGGGTACTTTACCTTTAGAACCATATCTAAACGGGGAAGTTTCTTTATTATGTTTTTTTATATGATTGCCCAAGGAAGTATCGTCATCGGCCTGGCAAATCTGCCTGTTTCCGGTTAACGGCAGCCATGCGGATAATCGCCGACCTTCACCTCCATTCCCGTTTTTCCCGAGCGACCAGCCCCAAGTTAAGTCCGCCCTTTTTGGACCGCTGGGCCCGGATTAAGGGGCTTCACCTCGTGGGAACCGGGGATTGTACCCATCCCCAGTGGCTTGCGGAATTGCGGGAACAGCTTGAGGAGGGGGAGGAAGGGTTGTACGTGCTGAAAAAAAAGGTCCGCAAGGACTTTGATTCAGGGCCCGCCCTGACGGAGGCCCTCCCTAATCCAGGGGGATCCCCGGGGATTTTCCCCCGGTTCGTCCTTAGCGGGGAGATCAGTACGATTTACAAAAAGGGGGATAAAACCCGGAAGGTTCATCACCTCGTGATCCTGCCGAACTTTAAGGCCGCCGCGTCCTTTCAGACCCGGCTGGAAAAGGTGGGGAATATCCGTTCAGACGGCAGGCCGATTATCGGGATCGATTCCCGGGACCTCCTTTCCCTGCTCCTGGAAACGGATGAACGGGCCATCCTCGTCCCCGCCCATATCTGGACCCCCTGGTTCTCCGCCCTGGGGGCCAAGTCGGGGTTTGACGCCATCGAGGACTGTTACCGGGACCTGGCGGATCGGATCCCCGCGGTGGAGACCGGCCTTTCCTCGAACCCCCCCATGAACTGGGCCCTGAAATCCTTGGATCGGTTCTCGATCATCTCCAATTCCGATGCCCATTCCCCGGACAAACTCGGCCGGGAGGCCACGGTCTTTGAGATGCCCCTGTCCTACCCCGGCCTGGGGGATGCCCTGTGGCAGCGGAGCCGGGGTCAGACCCCTAACGGGAAGCGGGGGGAGCGGCCCCGGATCATCGAAACCATCGAGTTTTTTCCCCAGGAGGGAAAGTACCACTACGACGGCCACCGGAAATGCGGCTATTACGGGAGCCCCCAGGACGCGGCGGAGGGGAACGGCCTCTGCCCGGTCTGCGGTAAGCCCATGACCCGGGGCGTTATGGGGCGGGTATTGGAGCTGGCGGACCGCCCGGTGGATGAAAGCGCCCCCTGCCCCCAGGGTTCCGGCAAAACCAACCGGCGGCCCTACCGTTCCCTGATCCCCCTGCAGGAGATACTGGGGGAGCTTTTGGAAACCGGAAGGGCGTCGAAAAAAAACATGGCCGCCTATACCGCCCTGGTGGAAACGGCGGGCAGCGAATTCTCCCTGCTCCTGGATATGACCCTCAAGGAAATCGAGGGCCTTTCCTGCCCCGGTCTTTCGGGGGAACTTTTGGCCACGGCCCTAGGCCGGATGCGGTCCGGACAGGTGTTCATTGAGCCCGGGTATGACGGGGAGTACGGGGTGATCCGGGTGTTCCCCCGGGGAGAAAAGATCCTGACCGGAAAGGAGGGGGCGCTTTTCCCGAATATGCCCCGGGATGAAACCGGGGCCGAAAAAAAGACCCTCCCCCCGGTAAAAAACAAAAAACAGCCCCGGAAGGGGAAAAAGGCGGCTCCTGGGGATACCGGGGGTATTCCCCGGGGGGAATTTACCCCGGACGGAGAACAGGAAAAGGTTATATCCTTTGGGGGAAGCCACGCCCTGATCATCGCGGGGCCGGGGACGGGAAAAACCGCGGTACTGGCCGCCCGGATCGCCCGGATCATCCGGGAGGGTACGGATCCCGCCTCCATCCTTGCGGTGAGTTTTACCGTCAAAGCCGCGGCGGAACTGCGGGAAAGGATCGCTCAAAACGCCGGAGCCGATGCGGCAAAAAAAGTTACCGCCGTCACCTTTCATTCCCTCTGCGCTTCGATCTTGCGGGAGCAGCCGGCAAATACCGGGGTCCCGCAAAATTTTCATATCCTGGATGATCTCCAGCGGAACACCCTCTTGCAGGAACTCTGCGGGGAACTCCCCAAAAACCGGCGGATCCATGCCCAGGCGCTGGGGAGCTATATCGAAGCGCGGAAACGTTTTCTTTTACTACCCGGGGATGACAAACCAAAACCCGATTCCGGAATCTTAAAAGCCTTAACGGAAGATATGGGACTGCCCGAAGGGAACCGTGAAAAGGAAGGGCTTTATGGGCTGTACCGGATCCGCCTGCATTCCGGGGGGGCCCTGGATTTTGACGACCTCGTGGCGGGAACCGTCAGGCTTTTCGCTTCCCGTAAGGATATCCTTTCCCGTTATCAAGACCGGTTCCGTTATATCTTTGCGGACGAATACCAGGATATCAACTTTGCCCAATACGCCCTGTTGCGCCTGTTAGCCCCCAACGCCGATCCCGGGGAGGCATCCCTTTGGGTTATCGGCGACCCCAACCAGGCCATCTACGGCTTCCGGGGTTCGGACAAACGGTTTATAGACCGGTTTTCCGTGGATTACCCCGGAGCCGCCCGGTTCCACCTGGCCCGGAGTTTTCGCTGCGCCGGGCCTATTATTGACGCGGCGAACCGGCTTGTGGATGACCATCTGGGGGGTACCGGGGATGCGGTCAGCCTTTTCCGTTCCCAATACCCCACGGAAAAATCCGAAGCCGAAGGTATTGCCCGGTCTATCTCCCGGCTGATTGGGGGTACCAGCTTTTTTGCTCTGGACAGTCATACCACGGATGGTCCCTCCGTACCGGGCAGCCCCGATATTGCCGGGGAACTCACCGGCCTGGGGGATTGCGCCATACTGCTCCGAACCATTTCCCTGGCCCCTCCCCTGGTTAAGGCCCTGCGGGACCATGGGATTCCCTTTGAGCTTACCGGGGAAATACCCTGGTGGGAAGAAGATCCGGTCAAGTCCCTTCTGGATCTGCTGCGGAACATCCAGGGGCCCACCGGCGGTGGAGGGCAGAAAAAGGCCGGCTTGAAAAACAACGGCGATCCCCAGGATAAAACCCTTGGGGATAATGTTCTGAACCGGGGGCCGGTGTTTTCCGTGGCGGATAAATCTCCCGTGGAGGCGCTGCGATCCGCCTGGGACTTTATGCGTGAAAACGGAACAGCCCCGGCATCCAAGGGTAAAGAGGAGGTTTTGGAGCGTCTTTTCAGTTTGGCGTCCATGTACGAAGATCTGTCCTCGTTCCTGGACACCCTCGCGATCAGCGGCCCCGAGGGGATTCGGGAATTAAAAAGCGAAGGGGTTCGGATCATGACCATCCATGCGTCTAAGGGCCTTGAATTCGATCATGTTTTTGTGGCCGCCCTGGAAGAGGGATTGCTCCCCTTCACCCTGTTTGACAAACCTGGGGGGAAAACCCGGAAAAAAGAGGATGGGGGAACCGAAGATCGGATTGATGAGGAACGGCGGCTCCTCTATGTGGCCATGACCAGAGCCCGGCGGGGGCTTTACCTTTCCTGGGCTCGGCAACGGAACTATCAGGGCCGAAAACTACTTGGCGGCCCCAGTCGCTTTCTTGAGGCCCTGGAAGAAACGGTTCCCCTACTGCGGGAAGCGCGGGAAAGGAAACGGGAACCCCAGTTACGGTTGTTCTAACACATCCGGCTCTTTAACCCCTCCGGCCAATCGGCAGGGGGCTATAGAGGCTAAACGTGACCCGTAATTCAGGTTTTACCGGTTTTAGGGCAGACCTTTCCCCTGAACGTTTTCGGCTTGGGATGGAAAAGAAGGTTGATACGGAACCCAAGGCGGATTAGCGCCGTTTATCCGGGTCCCGGGGTGGGGAGGAGGGGGAATAGGGGGGAAAAAGAGGTTCGGAGCGCCGTTTTCCCATACTGGGGTCTGACCCTGATGTCCGTTTCTCCATACCGGGGTCTGACCCCACTGTCCGAATCCCCCCGTCCCACTCCGGGTTCCTCCTCCGGCGCCTCCCCCTCCACTATCCGCGACCCATATCGGTCCCCCCAGATATGCCCGATCCGGCCCTCCGCCCGGTTGTACCGTTGGGCAAACACCTGTTTCAGCCACTTCATGATTGCGGGCAGTTCCAGCCCATCCGCTGGTTTAATGTAAAA
>JAIRMO010000171.1 GCA_031258625.1 Spirochaetaceae bacterium
TCATTGGAGAAAAAGTTCAGTTATTCGATGATCTTATTTCCATCAATGAGAATACCTTTAGGTACAATCAGGAAGCCGCCTAAATATTTGGTAAATATATCCACTCTCCAGTATAACTAAACGGTTATTGGCTGGGCCGTTTAAGCTCTTGGGAAAGTCGCTATAATGAAACGGGGCCGCCGACGGTAACCCCACCGGCCGTTTCCCCGCCGTACCGGTACGTTTCCGGGGGGAGCCTGAATCTCGCGTCCCGGAGGTGCCTCGAATCGCTGTCTGTCAAAGGATCGCCGCGGAGGGCTTTTTTTTGGTCCCTATCCACGGTATAGTTATAGGGGGGACGTAAGGGTGGGTTGTTTTGTACCATGCCGCGTGTAAACGGGACAAACTACCGGAGGAGATGCCGATGACAGACCAAATAATTCGTTTTTTTACCATTGTATCGCCGTTAGAACTATTTTTGATCCTCATTTCAAAGATGGTGGAGGTTACATTGGGGACGGTACGGATCATCCTGATTAACAGGGGATACCGCAAGGAGGGGACCTTTTTGTCTTTCTTTGAGATAATCCTCTGGACCTTTGTGGCTTCCCGGGTGATCCTGGGGATCGCCGACGCGCCGATCAAGGGGATCGTGTACAGTATAGGTTTTTCTTTGGGGATTTACCTTGGGTCTCTGCTGGAAAGTTATATCGCCCTGGGGAAGGTGTTGATTCAGACCATTATCGCCCAAGAAAACAGCGAGACCATGGTAAACAGCCTCCGTTCAAAAGGATATGCGGTAACTACCGTAGCGGCCCGGGGGCGGGATTCGGATAAAACCGTATTAATGATCTTCGCGAACCGTAAGGGTAAAGAGGAGATCATCAAAAAAATCCACGAAATCGACGGAACCGCCATGATCATCACCAATGATATTTCGACCCTTCACGGCGGTTATATTTCCACCGCCAGGGGGCTTAAAAAATGAGCCGCCCAGGGGATAGCCGGACTTTAGGATGAAGCAAAAAGCGCCTTTTACCCTGATATATGAGGATGAGTTTATCATTGCGGTGGATAAGGCATCCGGAATCAGCGTGGGGGCCGACCGCTGGGATGACGCCAAGGACCGGCTGGACAAGATCCTTACCGCCTGTTATACTGAAAAATCGGTGAGCCGTAATCTTCCGCCCCCCCGGATCTTTACGGTTCACCGTATCGACCGGGAGACATCGGGGCTTGTGGTATTTGCCCGGGACCGGGAGACCCATAAGCGGCTTTCCGCGGCCTTTGAAACCCGGCAGGTTACCAAACAATACCTCGCGGTGGTCCATGGGCGGCCCTCCTGGACCGAAACAAGCTGCGACCTCCCCCTGGTCCCCGACGGGGATAAGCGGCACCGGACTATCATCGACCGGTACCGGGGGAAAAAATCCCAAACCCGGTTCCGGCTCCTTTTAAACGCCGGGAACTACAGCCTGGTGGAGGCCTTTCCCACCACGGGACGTACCCACCAGATCCGGGTACACCTGGCAAGCCTGGGCCACCCCGTAGTCAATGACCCCCTCTACGGTTCCCTGAAACCGGTGTTCCTCTCCTCCTTTAAACGGGGCTGGCGGGGAGATCCTCTGGACGAAAAACCCCTCCTCTCCCGGCTGGGCCTGCACGCGGCAAAGCTGCTTCTGCCGGATCACGGCCCGGACCCGGCAAGCCCCCTCCTCCTGGAAGCCCCCCCGCCCCGGGACCTTGGGGCCCTGATCCGTCAAATGGAACGGAACGGACATTCGAGGCTGCTTAACAACGCGCAAGGGATAGAAGCGGAATGAGTTTTGACCGGTGGAACCGGTCAAAACTCATTAGAGCGGATAGCCCGGTCCGGCCGGGACAAACCTTTGGTTCGTCCCGGCCGGATGCGCCCAAATTCATAGGTCGGACCGGCGGTTACCTTCGATTGATGGTAACGTTTCCTGAGCTGGTCCGGGCATATATGGTCCGATCCGGGGAGGGGCCAAAGGGCCGGAGGACGGTGCTGTTCCCCGATACCTGGGCCGTCTCATTCCCGGCTTCGGTAACCTGTACCCTGCCGCTGTTGGTAACCGCGTCCAGGTTAAAGGAGATGTCCCGGGGGATGTTCAGGACAACATAGCCGCTGGAGAGCCGGAACCGGAGATCCCCGGTAAGTTCCTCCATGTCCAGGACCGCGTTCCCCGAAGTCAGTCCAAAACTGCCCTCGCCGGAAAATTTTTCAATCGAGAGGGAGCCGCTGGAAATTTCCCCGTCTATCCTGCCCCGGACTTTTTCAATGATAGTACGGCCGCTGGAAGACCTGAACCGGTGGGCTGCGCCGGTAAGCTCGGTGATTTGCAGGGTTCCGCTTTTGATTTCCATGTCGGCATTCCCCGTGAGCCCCTCAATCACTATACCGCCGCTGCTTAATTCAAGGACGCTGTTACCCTGAAGGGTGTCGATCCTTATACGGCCGCTGGAGGTTTTTAGCCGGTGTTCCTGGCCGGAGAGTTCATTGATCTGCAGCCTCCCGCTGGAGATGCTGATAAAGGAATTACCCCCGGCGCTCCGTATATCCAAATCGCCGCTGGAAACCCGGATCGAAAGGGTCTTTGCGGACAGCCGGTTAAGGGATACCGAACCGGAACCGATGTTGATGTCGATGGTCTTATAATCCAAAAGATCCGTTTCCGCCCGGAGGCTCCCGCTGGAATTGGAGATTCTGATGTTTTCCCGGAAAGAAGGGGGAAGGTAAATCTCCATCCGGGACTCCCAAAACCAATTGAACCAGGGCCGCTGGCCCCGCCGGATGGTTACGGTCCCCCCGGACCGGGAGATATTCGCGTAGTACCGGGGCCGGTCTGTTTTCATATATTCCTTGATAATCAGATCCCCGGTTCCGCTTTCCCGGAGGATCACCTCCCCGCTTCCGTAACTTATGGAAAGGGTGTCTGTCCCGCCGAGCCCCACGGTTTGGGTGTTTACCAGGGGAAGGTCCTCCGCCGCATATCCCGTCAGGGCCCCTGCCGTTACCAAAAACAGGATCAAGCCTGTTTTACGGATTTTTAATAACATCTTGGTCATACAAAACTCCTCTTGTTTTAGGACCTGGGCTTCATCATCATACTCTGAGCCGCCAGTTGGACGGCCACGGCGAAGACAAAGACCAGCCAGGAAAGGTGGAAGCCGATGAGGAATCCCAGGAGGATAAAAAGACCCGCCGCGAAGATCCATATCGCCCCGGAAACCATGCCGAACCGGGCGGCGATAAGGGGATCGCTCCACATTTCCCGGCTTACCCGGGCCTCTTTTTCGTACCGCGCCCTTGCCCAGGGTTTACGGTAATCCTTTTCCGTGAGCTGCAAAAAAATAAGCAGGGCCAGGCCCGGAATGGAAAAGGGGATCAGGGTGGCGGCGGCCTCCATAAGGCCCCGGTCGGTGGCAAAATAGGTGAGGGGAAAGAGGATCGCCCCAAAGCACAGGGCCCAGGCGGCCAGGGCGTACCAGGCGCCCCGTTTTTTTGAGTGGGGATACCGGGAAGTCGTCTCCTGGGTAACCCCCAGGAAGGTGAAGGCCGCCACAGAGGTGGAAATAAAAGACAGGAGGACCCCCAGGGTCCCGGTAAGCCGCTTGTTCGGTTCCCAGAAGGCTTCCAGGGCGGACTGTTCCTCTCCGGTAAAATAAACCACCAGGGCGATGACCGCGCCGAGGATCCCCCAGACCCCGGCGATAACGTAAAAGGCCACCCGGAGGGGCTTTAGGTACACCCGCATCCCCATATAGGCATCCTGGAAGATCTCCTGCTTTTTTCTGAGGCTTATCTGGTCCGCCAGGGCGGAAATATCCCCCAGTTCCCCGGAGGCCTTTTCAAAGGCGTCTTTTTTATCCAAGCCTTTGGCAATTAAATTGGCGATCCGGGCATCCAGGTTGGACAAGAGCTCCTCTTTAAAATCCCGGAGTTCCGCGGTTTCCTCATACTCCGAAAACAGGCGATCCACAAAATCCTTGGTATCCATTATTCCGCTCCTAATAGTTTGTTTAATATCTTCCGGGTGAAATCCCAGTCCAGGATGTTTTGCCGGTACTGCTCCCGGCCTTTATTGGTGATCCGGTAGTACCTGCGCCGGGCCCCCTGGGTTTCGTCCCCCCAATAAGAGGTAATACATCCCTCCTGCTCCAGCCGTTTATAACTGGAATAGAGGGTGGTTTCTTTGAGTTCGTATTGTTCCCCGGTACGGTCCAGAATTGTGTTGTATATCTCAAAACCATAGGCATCGCCCCGGAGAAGTATATTGAGGACAATGGTATCCGTATGGCCCCGGAGTACATCGGATGATAATTTTGGCTCCATGCCGCCCTCCTTATAGGTCCGCCGAATCCGCAAAAGCTAAAACAAACGGGCGATAAGTCCAAGGCTCCCGATGAGGATCAACGCGATCCCCACGGCCCTCAAACCTACGCGCAAAGCCGGTTTCATTTCTTCGCCCTATCGAGTTAAATTATAAGCCGTAATACTACGACTGTCAAGTATTGTGGAAAAATTTTTTACTACCGGTAATCTCCTGCCCACGGCATGGGTGTTGAAGGCTATTTTTCCGGTGAATTCCAGCCGATCCCCCCGGGCAAGGTTCACAAAATCCATGGGTTTTACCTTCCCCCTTTTTTTGTTGAAGTAGGCCGTGCCGGTGTCCTTGAGGAGGGTATACACAAATTGGGAACAGAACATGATGTTGGGCAGGGTGGATTTCCCGGTAAGGAGGCCCAGAAGGTTATAGGAGCTGCCCTCGCGGTTAATGACCGCCAGCCGGTCGATGAGGGCCCGTTTTTGTACCCCCGTGGTTTTAAGCCGGTAGACCACCAGGGAAGCGCCGGGTTTCCGGTTTAAGTGTTGAAGACGCTCCGGGTTAAGGCCGGGGCTGGAAATACCGTTGCCGCCGTTATAACTCACCAGGGTTTCCAGGGCCGGATCAAAGGACAAAGATATATGGTTATAGGGGCTTGCGGTAAAAAGCCCGATTACCTTGCCGGCGGGACTCCCCGTATCCGACAGGACGATATAAACATGGGGATCATCCAGGGCGCTATAGGCGGCCTCGAAGTACTTTGCCGGCAGGGAAAAGCGGGTAAGGTACTGAAAGGAATTGTGCCGCGGCAGGTCCCGGACCAGGGCGCCGAGGTCTTCTAACGACAGGGTAGTACAGGAAAGGAGTAAAACAACAACAACCCCTGATAAAGAAATCACGCCTATTTTCATGAAGAACCCAGGAACAAGCTCGAAGCAAGCGTGCTTGCCGGTATCTTCGTTGGATAGGAAATTTATTGTACCGGCGTGGTCCATACCTCGATACGAAAATCGGTTTACACCTTTTCTACGGGTTGTAAATTTTCCGGAGCAAGCGCGAACCAAAGGTTCGACGGGGTATGGACCACGCCTTCCAATCAACATATTCCTTCCTAAACAAATTAATACGACATATAAATATTATTCTCTATCAAACAATTATATATATCATATTAGTATGACTGTCAAGTATTTTGGGGCAATTTTATATCGAATTTTTATTCGATGGGGGTTTAATACCCAAGAACCCGTCTTTCGGCGGGGGAGCCTCCGGGCTAAACGTGACCCACAATTCAGATTACCTGCCCGTTTCAGGGCGGACCTTTCCCCGAGAAGTTTTCGGTTTGGGGAGGACAGGGGCGCCGATTCGGAATCCGGGGCGGATTGGCGCTGTTTATCCGGGTGCGGGGGCAGGGAGAAGGGGGAATATGAGGAGAAAAACGGTTTGGATCGCCGTTTCCTTGTATCGGGGTCTGACCCCAGCATCCGATACCCCGATCCACTCCCCCGCCACCGTTATCTCCTCCTCCGGCGGCTCCCCCTCCACTATCCGCGACCCGTATCGGTCCCCCCAGATATGCCCGATCCGCCCCTCAACCCGGTTGTACCGTTGGGCAAAGGTTTGTTTCAGCCACTTCATGATTATCGGAAGTTCCAGCCCATCCGCCGGATTGATATAAATCGTCAGCCGGTCATCCGCAAGACAGAGCCCCCGGACCTCGAAAACAAACCGATGTTTCGTCTCCCGGAACACCCGGGCGAACAGCGCCAGGGCCTTATGGAGGCGGAATAACGGTTCCCGGTTGTTGATACGGGTACGGATTTCGTACCACACCCCTTGTTTTAACACGCGTAATGGTCTCATGGAGAATATATGTGCTTGACCAGCCGTTTTGCATTAGTAAAGGGTTCAAAAAATTCAAATTCCAAACAAATTCCGCTTGAAATTTTTATGGGTCAAGTTTAGCCCGCTGGGGCGGTTCAATCCTCCGCCGATGATGGCGGGGTAGCAAACCCCCAGCCTCTCGAACCAACCATACCCCGTCCGCTCTGCCTCCCCCGTGAACCGGGCTCTGGGGTTGGTTGATTGATGGGTAACAAAAACCGGCTTATTTTTTCGCCAACACCATTAATAGGGCGATATCCCCCTGGCGTACCCCGGGGATCCGGGCGGCCTGCCCCACGGTGAGGGGACGGACCTGGGAGAGTTTTTCCTTGGATTCCGCGGACAGGCCGGGGACGGCCCGGTAGTCCGCAGCGGGATCGAGTTTAATGGCATCCATCTTGGCGTTCCGGGCGGCGGTCCTTTTTTCCTTTTCGATATAACCGGCGTATTTGGTATCCAGCGCCGCCCGGTCCAGCCACTCCCGGGGGTAGTCCGTCAGCTCCGGGGCATAGGGAAAAAGGTCCGCCGCCGCTATTTCCGAATCCGTCAGGGCCCGTTCCAGGCTGTCCCCGGCGTGGGAGCGGAGGGCTTCCGGGGATCCGGCCTTCTCCTGCTCCGCCGGGCCGGGAACCTTCCGGCCGCGGATCAGTTCCGTAATCACCTCCAGGGCCGCTTTCTTTTTTTGGAACCGCTCCCAGCGTTGATCGTCCACCAGCCCCAGTGCCCGGCCCCGGGGACTGAGCCGGGTATCCGCCGTATCGTGGCGTAACATGAGCCGGTGTTCCGCCCGGCTGGTGAACATCCGGTAGGGTTCCCTGGCACCCACCGTGGTGAGGTCGTCCACCAGGACCCCGATATAGGCCTCGGCCCGGCCCAGGACCAGGGGCGGTTCCCCCCGCAGTTTCAGCGCCGCGTTGATCCCCGCCATGATGCCCTGGGCCGCCGCTTCCTCGTAACCGGAACTGCCGTTGGTTTGGCCCGCCGCGAAAAAACCCGCCACCCGTTTGGATTCCAGGGTTGGATAGAGGTCCAGGGGGTCCAGGTAATCGTATTCCACGGCATAGGCGGGCCGGACTATCCGGGCCTCCTCCAGACCGGGGATGCTGCGGATAAAGGCCTCCTGCACATCCTCGGGGAGGGAACTGGAAGCGCCGTTCATATACATTTCATTCACCGTAAGTCCCTCGGGTTCAATGAAGATATGGTGCCGGTCCCGTTCGGGAAAGCGGACCACCTTATCCTCAATAGAAGGACAATACCGGGGACCGGCCCCCCGGATTTTGCCGCCGTACAGGGGGGAACGGTGGATGTTTTGGCGGATTATTTCGTGGGTCCGGGGGGTGGTATAGGTGATCCAGCAGGGGACCGAAGGCCGATCCAGGGTGGCGCCGGGCTCAATATCAAAGGAAAAGGGGGCCGGAGTTTCGCCGTCCTGCTTTTCCATCCGGAAATAATCTATGGAATCCCCGGCGATCCGGGCGGGGGTCCCGGTTTTGAGCCGCCCCACGGGGAAACCCCGCCGGCGGAGGTTTGTCCCCAGGCCACGGGCCGCTTCCTCCCCCAGCCGTCCCTCCGGGGCGTCGTATTCGCCGATAAAGATCTTCCCCTCCATAAAGGTTCCCGCCGTCAGGATCACCGTCCGCCCCGGGATAGTATGTCCCCGTTGGGTTACCACCCCCCCAACCCGGCCCTCCGACACCAGGAGGTCGATCACGGTGTCCATGTAAACACAAAGCCCCCGCTGGTTTTCCACCGACCGCCGGGCCGCAGTCTGATAGGCTTGTTTATCCGCCTGGGCCCGGGGGGCCTGGACCGCGGGGCCCCGGGAACGGTTGAGGACCCGGTACTGGATCATGACCGCGTCGATGAGTTTCCCCATCTCCCCCCCCAGGGCGTCCACCTCCCGGACCAGATTCCCCTTGGAAAGGCCCCCCACCGCGGGATTACAGGAAAGGGCCCCGATCCGGTCGGGGTTTTGGGTGATGAGGAGGGTGGACAGGCCGAGCCGGGCCGCGGCCAGGGACGCTTCGATACCGGCGTGGCCTCCGCCTATTACAATACAGTCATAATCCATGAATACCCGTCCTCAACCCCCAAGGTTCAGTAACCCGGCGTCCCGATAATTGATGTTTTTAAAGGAGGTGGATGTATCGAAACATAGGCAAAAAATCGCCCGGCCTTTACCCATCAGGCAGACCCCATTAAGCGGCCTGCCCTGAGTTAAACACATGAGGCGCCCCGTAGTCAAGCGGAAATGCGCCCAAAAGAAAAGGAGGCAAATCCTTGAACGTTTATCCTGGCAAGCGGCTAATCTTGCCCCGCAATTCAGGTTTTACCTGTTTCAGGACAAACCTCTCTCCTGAGCGTTTTCGGCTTGAGGCGAATAGGAACTGTACAAGACTAAAATGCCCTGGATTTTTTGTCAAGCCCGTAAGACAGAGACAGAAAAGCAATGACATTCCTGTTGAAAAAGGAAACCACGGCCACAGGGAATTTGTTTTCCACCGCGGAACATCCTCCGTTATTTCTTACTTTGTAAAACCCTCGATCGCGTTACTTTTTTACCCTGGCGCTGACGCAGGTACGACCTTTTCCTTCGGATACAATGTTCACCTCAACAAACCCCGCTTCCGCCAGATATTTTCGGAAATCAGATGCGGTGTAGGTTTTGAGGTCTAATTTTTTTATCCAGTATTGATAAGGCGCTTCACCCTCCTCCGGTTTGTTCATCTCGTTGCAGATAAAGAAAATTCCCCCCGGTTTCAGTACCCGTCCGACTTCCCGGAGGTCCTTGGCGAAATCCGGCCAAAAATAGACCGTCTCAAAGGCGGTAACCACGTCAAAACTGTTGTCGCGCCAGGGATTCTCCGACACGCTGCCCAGCCGTATTTCCGCCCGGCCCTCGATGACCGCCCGCCGGTTCAGCCTTTTGGTTTTTTCTACACAAACTTCTGAATAGTCAAGGCCGCAGACCTTACCTTCCGGCGCTCGTTTCAGCATCCGCGCCACATTTTTGCCGCCTCCGCAGCCTATATCCAAAATATGATCCGAAGGCTTGATCGCAAGATGGCTAAGACCCCACCGGGAAATCCCGCCATGGCCTATGTTCATACTCGCTATAAGCAATCTGCCGCCCCAGCCCCGGGGCTTACGAAAATTTTCAAAAAATTTGGTCATAGACAAACTCCCTCATTATATTTTCTTCTAAAAATCACCCAACCCCCGGCGCGGCGAATTTCCAGCTCTTCGCCTTTTGCTGCTCCCGCCACATCCGGGCGTAGATACCGTCCCGCGCCGTAAGCTCCTCGTGGGTCCCTTGTTCCGCCACCCGGCCTTTATCCAGTACGATGATGTTGTCCGCGTGTTGTATGGACCGGAGCCGGTGGGCGATAACCACCAGGGTTTTGTCCGCCACCAGGCGGGACAGGGCCCCCTGGATCAGAATCTCGTTTTCCGGGTCCAGGCCGGCGGCGGCCTCGTCCAGGAGGATGATAGGCGCGTCCTTCAATATGGCCCGGGCGATGGAAACCCGCTGCTTCTCGCCGCCGGAAAGGGTGCTGCCCCCTTCCCCCACCGGGGTGTCGTAGCCCGCGGGGAGGCGGGAGATAAAGTCGTGGCAGTGGGCGGCCCGGGCGGCCTTTTCTATTTCTTCCCTGCTTGCGTCCGGGCGGCTCAGGGCGATATTGGCGGCGATGGTGTCCCGGAAAAGGTACACGTCCTGAAACACCACGGATATTTGGGAGAGGAGCGTTTCGCTGTTCATGTCCCCCAGGGGAACGCCGCCTATGGAGACGGTTCCGCTGTCCGCGTCCCAAAAGCGGGCAATGAGCCGGGTGACGGTGGATTTGCCGCTCCCCGACGGGCCCACCAGGGCGGTCATGCCGCCGTGTTTCATCCCGCAGGAAAGGTCAAAGAGGACCTGCTTTTGGTTGTAGGCGAAATTCACCCGGTCAAACCGGATCGTGTACTCCTTGTTCACCGATGGGGCCGCCGGTTCCGGCAGGGGTTTTTCGTCCATCACCTCCTGAATACGCCGGGCGGAAAGGCTCATGTAGAGCATCTCGCTGATAAACACCAGGGCCATGAGCAGGGGATCGCAGATCCGCATACACACCACGAGGAACATGATGAGGACCTCCGCCGGAAGGCCCTGCCCGAGGAGGAGCCAGGTCCCCAGGATCATCACCGCGGGCAGGGCCGCGTGGAGCAGCGCGCCGGCCAGCCCCGCGACGGGCCCGATCAGAGCTTCCTGCCGGATGCTTACCCGCTTCAGATTTTCCGCCGCCGCCCGGAAATTTCGGAATTTATCGCCCCCCAGGTTAAAAGCCTTGATGGGCTTGATGCCCCCGATGTATTCCAGCATCCGGGAGTTGGCCTCGTTGACTGCCGCGTGGTGTTTTTTCCCGATGCGGCCTATCATATACCAGCCCAGAAAGGCCAGGGGCAGGGAAAGGAGGACCACCGCGCCGATGACCAGGGCAAGCCGCCAGTCGATGAAGCAGAGTACGGCAATGCCGATGAGGGGGAAGACGGCGCCGGAAACAAACTGGGGGAGCATATGGGCCAAGAGGGCGCTGAGGTTTTCAAAGTCCCTGGTCATCAGGGTCGAAAGATCGCCGGGGTCCCGGCGGCCAAAGAAGCCCATGGGCAGGTTCTTCATCCGGGCGGCCAGGTCAAGCAGGCCCTTTTCGCAGACGTTTCCCGCCACGGTGAAGGCCGACACATAGGCGCCGCGGTTCACCAGGTAGTAAATGAAGGAATCAAGCACAACGGCGATACAGAGCAGGGTGAGATAAACGCCGTTGGGGGCGGCGCCGGTTTTCAGGACCCCGTAATATTCCAGGATGGCCAGCAGGACGAACCCGTAGGGGGAACTCTGTAAAATCGTCGAAAGGGCCTGCCAAAGCATAGACGGAACCAACTGTCCGGGTTTGTTCCCCGAAATAACGTTAAGCCACTTTTTCATTGTTCGTCCCCCTTTACCGCCAGCGCCCAGGACTGGGCCCGGTGATAGGCTTCAACCAGCCGGGCGTAGAGGCCGCCTTTGGTCATCAGCTCGTCGTGCCTGCCCTGTTCAACGACGCGGCCCTCCTCCACCACCACAATGTGATCCGCGTGCCGGATGGTGGAAAGCCGGTGGGCGATGTCCAGTACGGTGTTACCCACCGTGAGTTCCGCGAAGGCCGCCTGGATCTTCGCCTCGTTTTCCGCGTCCGCGTAGGCCGTGGCCTCGTCCAGGATGATGACGGGCGCGTCCTTGAGGATCGCCCGGGCAATGGCGATACGCTGGGCCTCGCCGCCTGAAAGGTGGACGCCCCCTTCGCCGATCACCGCGTCGTAACCGCCGGGCAGGGTCAGAATAAATTCCTCCGCCTGGGCCGCCCTGGCCGCCCGGCGGACCGCTTCCGCGCCGGCCTGGGTGTTCCCCATGCGGATGTTGTTCTCCACGGTGTCCCGGAAGAGGTACACCTCCTGGAACACAAAGGCGATGCGCCGCATCAGTTCCGGGACGGCAATGTCCCGGATGTCCACCCCGCCGATGCGGATATGCCCCGCCTGTATGTCCCAGAACCGGGCGGCAAGCTGGGCGATGGTGGTTTTACCGCCCCCGGAGGGCCCCACGATGCCCAGGAGCTGTCCCGGCTCCACGCGGAACGAAACCTGGCGCAGCGCCTCCCGGTCTCCGTAGGAAAAACTCACCTCCTCAAATTCGACGGAACTGTCCGCGGGGATCTTCGGTTCCGCCGCCTCCGGTATTTCTTCGGCGTAAAGAATTTCGTCGATGTGCTTGATCCCCTCGACATTCCGCTGCATCAGGGACACCAGGAACATGAGCTTGAGCAGGGGGATGTTCATGCTGCCCCCCACCAGGAGGAAAAAGATCAGTTTGGGAACATAGGCCCGCGGATCGGGCTCGAAAAACCCCAGGATAACCCCCACGGGCAGGATGAAGCTCAGGGGAGAGCCGATGAGCGTTACGAAACCCGCGTAAGCGCCGGTGTAGGTTTTGCTCCATCCCCGGATCAAGGCCGCGTGGGCCTTGATGTCGTTGATAAACCGGGTCATGGCCAGGGCGGTCTGGTTAAAAATTTTCAGCACCGGCATCCCGTTTACGAATTCCACCGCCGTACTGTTCAGGTTGGCGATTCCCTTATAATACTGTTCCATGGCGGCCTGGGAAGCCGGCGAGGCGTATTGCCGGGCGTAGATAAAAACGCCCAGGGGCATGGACGCCAGGGCCGCCAGCATGAGCCGCCAGTCCATGACGCCCATGGCGACAAGGGCGATGACCGGAATCGCCGCGGCGGAAGTCATGTCCACGGTGTGGTGGGCCACAAAAAGCTCGATGTTTTCCACGTCGCCGCTCATCACCTGCTTGATCGCCCCGGAACCGGACCGGGTAAAAAAGCCGAGCCCCAGGCGGGAGAGTTTTTCCGCCAGCCTCAAACGCAGCTCATAGAGGATGTTGAAGGCCGCGATATGGGAGAGCATGGTGGAGATATACAGCAGAAGGGCGAATCCCCCAAAGCAGGCGAGCATGAAAAGGGCAAGACGCCACATAGCGGCCCCGTTGACGGCGGAGAGGTCCCCGGCGCAGCGGACCAGTTCCATCACCCCTTCATACACCAGCACCGCGGGGAAGAATTGCAGGAAGGTCGCCGCCGCCCCCAACACGCAGGCGGCTATGACAAACCATTTTTTTGTCCCGGCGATTTCCAAAAGCCGGGCTATGCCGGTTTTCCTTTTCTGTTCCTTCATAAAAGAATCGGCCTCCAAAACCATCCAAAACGGCTGATGAACCTCTGCCTTTTGATTGAAAGGCGTGGTCCATACCCAGGAGTAAGCTCCCGGGTTCTTCATACCGATGATGATGAAACCACATCGACACAGTTAGCCAAAACTAACTGTGTCGATACTATAGTATCGGAACACTATAGTCAATTGGAGTACCTATAATTCCTGAAATAGGAATTTTATTCCTTGTGCGTCTTCCTCCCCGCTATCTGTAGGGCCAACACCACCAAAATCAAAACCAACCCCAAAAGGTCGCTCTTCAGCCCGGGCTCAATGAGGAGGAGCCCTCCGGCAATGGCCATAAGCCGCTCGGGGACATTTACCTTCCGCAGCATATACCCTTCAAGGCCCACCGCAAGGCCCAACATGCCGAAACAGGAGGTACACACAATCCTGATAACCTCCAGGGGGGTGGTATCGATAAAAAGCATGGAGGGGCTAAATACAAAAATATAGGGGATAATAAAGGCGGTGATGGCCAGCCTGGTGGCGGTAACTCCGGTCTTGATGGGATTCGCCTTGGCAATGGCCGCCCCCGCGTAGGCCGCCAGGGCCACCGGAGGGGTAATATCCGCCACGATCCCAAAATAAAAAACGAACATGTGGGCGGCCAGTACCGGGACCCCCATACGGATCACGATAGGGGCGGTGATGGTGGCCATGATCACATAATTCGCCGTGGTGGGGATCCCCATCCCCAGGATGAGGCAGGCGATCATGGTGAGGACCAGGGCGAGAAAGAGGCTGTTATTGGCCACCGTGAGGAGCAGGGAGATTAACACCTGGCCGAGTCCGGTGAGGGACACGATCCCCACCACCACCCCGGCTATGGCGCAGGCCATAGCCACCCCCACGGTGTTCCGGGCGCCGTTTCCCAGGGCCTCCGCAAAAGAGGCGGGGGTAAACCGGGTGTCCCGCCGGAAAAAGCTCACGATGATCGCCGAGAGGATCGCAAAGCAGGCGGCATAGGCCGGGGTGAACCCCAGGGTCATGAACCCCACCAGGATCAGGACGGGCAGAAACAGGTACCCCTTGACAAAAAGCAGCTTGCCGAAATGGGGGATCGATTCCTTGGGCAGCCCCTTAAGCCCCAGTTTCTTCGCCTCAAAGTGGATCATCAAAAAGATCCCGGTAAAATACAAGGCCGCGGGCAGGATGGCGGAAACGGCGATCACCGGGTAGGGGATGTTGGTCAGTTCCGACATAAGGAAGGCCGCCGCCCCCATGATGGGGGGCATGATCTGACCCCCGGTGGAAGCCGCCGCTTCTACCGCCGCGGCAAATTCCGGCTTATACCCGGTCTTTTTCATCACCGGAATGGTTACGCTCCCGGACCCCACCGTATTGGCCACGGAACTCCCCGAATACATCCCCTCCATGGCGCTGGCGATAACCGCCACCTTGGCCGGCCCCCCGGAGGCAAACCCCGCCACGGAATTGGCCAGATCGATGAAAAAAGTCGCTATCCCCGACTTCTCCAGGAAGGAAGCGAGGAATATAAAAAGCACGATAAAGGTGGAACAGACCCCGATGGGGGTACCGATGATGCCGTCGGTGGTGTAAAAAAGCTGGTGTACCACCCGGCGAAGGGAGAAGCCCGCCGCAAAGGCGTAGGTGATAAATCCGGCGGCCACCACCAGAATGGGGATCCCCACCACCCGGCGGCAGAGTTCCGCCAGGGTGATTATCCCGATAATGCCCATGACGATATCCGCCGGGAGAAGTACCACCGCCCGGCCGACAATGGCCTGGAAATTAAGGGTATAATAAAAAAAGGCCGCGGCCCCCACCGTCCCTAGGACCAGATCGTACCAGGGGATATGGTTCACCCGTTTCCGCATCCCCCGCTTGATGGGGTACAGGAGATACCCGATAAACACCAGGATCCCCAAAAACACGCTCCGCCGTATCTGTTCCGGGAGGCTGGCGACCAGGGTAACCCAAAACACATAGAGGGTAAACAGCAGCAACAGCCCCTTAATCACATAATTGGGCAGCCCCGTGAACCGGCGTATATTCGACTCCCGGTCAAACTGGGCGATAAGCTCCTCGGTTTCCGCCTCGGTCATAATATGTATCGATTTATCATGGGTCATGACACCTATCCTTCCGCTCCTATTGTACCCGCACCGTAATATGGGCATTTTTCCCGCATCGATCCCGCAGGCTTATCCGTTCATCATGGATATATAAGGTATGATCCGAAACGGTCCCCACGATATACGCCAGGGATTCAAAGGACCGGGTAAATCCGACAATCCGCATGGTCCCGTCTTCCTCCCGAATAAGTTCCTCCCCCTCCCCCAGATCGGTCTGCATCCCCGCGCCAAAGGAGCTGAATACCGCGGCAACCGGCACAATCCGCCCGCCCCGGACTTGAAACACCTCCCTGACCGGGCTTTGATTGACCGAATGGACAAACTCAACGGCAAATTCCGTCCCGTCTTTAACCGGCCACCGGCCGTAAAGCGCCCCCGTCTCCGTATCGGCGATAACGAGTTTTGGGGACAAACCCTTCAAAACTATCGCCCCGGATACCACGAGGAGCGCTAAAATGAGATTACCCGCGATTCCATACCACCACCGCGGGTTTCGATCCCGGCGAAACAACAACCCGGGGATCTCCGGCGGCCGGCCCCCCCTACTGTAAGGCGCCGATTTCCTTAAAGTACTTCGCCGCTCCGGGGTGGAAGGGTATAGATATCCCCCCGACTCCATAAGCGGGGGACAACTCCGCACCCTTGGCATGGGCGCTGATTATTTCATCCCGGCTTTCAAAGAGGGTCTTGGTAAGCTGGTACACCACATCCTCGGAGAGCTTTTTACTCACAATGAAGGTGGCCTTAACCGCCACGGTTTTGACATCCTGGGTAACCCCCCGATAGCTCCCCGCGGGAACCGGGAACCGGGTGTAAAAGGGGTATTTCTGGATCAACTGGGCCATGTGGGCATCGTCGATTTCCAGGAGGATGATCTCTTTGCCGATGGCCAGATCCACCACCGCGGTGGTTGGGGCCCCGGCGGTACAGAAAAAGGCGTCGATCTTATTATCCCGCAGGGCATCGGCGGAAGCGCCGAAGCTGAGGTTCTGCTTGCCGATATCGTTGAAGGAAATACCATAGGCATCCAGGATCTGCCGGGCGTTAAATTCCACCCCGCTGCCGGCGTCCCCCACGGACACGTTTTTTCCCCGGAGATCCGCCACGGTGCGGATTCCCGACGCGGGATTGGCAATGATCTGACACACCTCGGCATAGAGCCCCGCCATGGCGGAAAAGGCTGTGGTCTGCTCCCCGTTAAAAAGCTCCGTGCCCTGGTAGGCGTAATCCATTACATCATTCTGGACAATGGCCAGCTCCACCTCTCCGGCGGCAATAAGCTGAATATTCGCCTTGGAGGCCCCGGTGGACTGAATGGTGATGGGAATTTTGGTTTTTTCCGTCAGGATCTGTCCCACCGCGGAACCATAGGCATAATAGGTCCCGGTATTTCCCCCGGTAGCCATCCGAATCTGTTGGGCTCCTCCCCGGGCATAAACGCCCATGGTCAGGACAGCCAGCATTACCATAGAGAGAAAAAGGGTCTTTTTCATCTTACTTCCTCCAAAAATAACATCTCCGGGTCTCCAATGACTTTTGAAAATCCTTGTCCTCTACTATACTTGTCCGGGCGATAAAAAACAACCGTCCTAAAAAAAAATGGAGCTTTTCCCGCTCCATAGGGGGTTTCAGGTCCATAGGCGTTTACTTAAACGCAAGACTGGAAGAATTTATCCGCAGATTAACGCTGATTTTAGCCTCTTTAAATTCGTGGAAATCAGGGTAACCGGCGGACTTTTTCCGCAACGTATACGCATAGCGGGTCCGTCCCCCACTGCTTGCATAAATATACGTACAGGGTCAGACCCCAAACGTATATTTATGCAAACCCCGCTCCATAGGGGGTTTCAGGCCCCCGGAGCGCGGATTACTTGAACGCGCGGCGTCCTCCTTCGCCTGACGCCGGTTGACAAATTGCCCGGAAAGGCGGATACTGTCGCCATGATGCGGTTTGCGGTGGAAATTTTACC
>JAIRMO010000183.1 GCA_031258625.1 Spirochaetaceae bacterium
GGTCTGCATCCTGACCGCGTATTTCAACTTGATTTGACCGGCGTTTAAGAGTCGTTCCATCAGAGCCTGGTCTTCCGGATTTAAGTGTGGGTGTAGTTCTTTCATATAACCGAGTATAACATATTTTTATTTCGTTGTCTGTATTTGTCAGAACACTAGCAGTTCCTTCACTGCCTTTTCAAGCAGCAATTTAAAGTTTAAATAGACATAAAGAGAAAAGACGCCTAATCGCCGGTACCTTTTCGGGCGGTGAACAGCAAGGCCCGGCTTACCGTGGACACTTCGGAAACTCCCTCCGGGACGGTGGAGCGGAGGGAGTTTGGGGGATTTCTTTTAAAGTTCCCTGTTTTATATATGGACAAATTGGAGCAATTAATATAGAATAAGGGCAATATAGGTGGGTTTATTATAAGAAAATGCGCGTTCATTCCGATATTGTACTAGACAGGCAAACCAAATAGCTGGGGAGGCGTGTTGATCTTTAGCCATTGGAGTTAATAAATGAAAGGATTTCTTAATCATCAGAAACCCGTAAAACGTCGGCGTGTGTGTGTTTTACCCCAGGGTAACCCCACCTATGGTAAGGTCCGGAATTTTGTTATGACTCTAAAAAAGAGGATCGGTTGTTTTCGTTGGCCTTGTGTCGATTTTCTTCAATATAAAACTGTGTTTCCTAAATTGGCCGTGTTCCTGTGTTTGGGGGTGATTGTATTTGGGGCGGCTTTTTTGGTTCATTTCGCCATAGTTTCCCCGGAAGTTCCCCCTGAAAATTTGGTATCAACCCTGCAAGATGTGGCTGTTTATTACGAGGATCCTGAAAATTCCTATGCTTCTTCGGTGGTGGTACTCCCCCCGGAGGAAGAACAGGAGTGGGTGGTTTTATCCACCTACACGGTCCCGGATGATCCCATGGGGGCCGGTACCCAGGTTGAAGACCGATCCACCGATATTGAGTACCATATCCGTCCGGGGGAAACCCTGTCGGAGATTGCCTATACCTATCATATTTCCTATGAAGCCCTGGCCTATTATAATAAAATAACCAATGCCAACCGCATCCGGGTGGGAACCGTAATCCGAATCCCCTCCCTGGAAAACATTAAAGCCCTGGAACTCGAACTGGCCGCCCGGCCCCAAAGGACCCAGGCGGCGGTAAAAACGGCTGCCAAAAGCGTCAAAATCGCCTATGAGGGCAGAAATAACGGGAATGTCGGCAGTTCCGGAATAACCGTACAGTTTTCTATTGTGGATCCCCCTGCGGAGACCCTCCAATCCTTTGAATGGAATTTTGGGGATGGAAAACGGGGGTTCCGTCCCAATCCGAGTTACGAATATACCAACCCAAAAACCTATGTGGCCAGTTTAACCGCCCGGGACGCGGCGGGGACGGTGTACAAATCAAATCCCCTGTATATTGACATACCCCATCCGGGTTCAACGGTAGAACACAGTACCACCAAATTTATCACCCTGTCTTCGCCGGATGAATATTTTGTGGTATATGGAACCATAATCAAGGTCTCCCGGTATCCGGATGTTGCTTCGGCCCCCCTGGACTTAAGCGAATCCGACAGGTTTTTAACCAAGGTCCGTTTTAAAAAAGCCGGCTTTTACGGTATCACCGCCCTGGAAGCGGATAACGTTGAACAATACTATTCGGTTTTTGTCAGCCCTGTTCCTACCATGCACGCGGATATCGCCACGGAGACCTACAACTGGTATCGTACCCAATACAACACCGGGACCCAGTCCAATTGCGGTCCCGCGTCGGTTTCTATGGCCATCGGCTGGGCCTTGGGGAAATATTTTTCCGTTTCTTCGGTGCGCCAGGCCATAGGCTGGCACGGGGACGGAGGCACCAGTTTTGAAGAACTCATCCGGGTCATCAAGGATCAGGGGGCTTCCGCTTCGGTCCAGCCCCTGCGGACGGTTCAGGATATCAAGGATGTGATCGATTCAGGCAGTATCGCCATCGTTCTTTTCCACACCAGCGGGGTTAAAATAACCCAGTCGGACCCCGAATTGGACCTTTTTGGAAAATATTATAACGATTCGGTAGGACATTATATCGTTATTAAGGGGTATTCCCTGGACGGGAACTATTTTGTCATCCACGATCCTATCCCCAGCGATTGGGCGGTTAATAGTTTTCGTTACGGTGATGAACTCAGCATGATAGGCCGTAACCGGTATTACGCATCCACGGAACTCCTGAAATCCCTGCGCCGGGGGGATATGATCGTGATCCCCCGCAGGTGAATGAGTCCCCAAACACATGGGGATGGTAAACCGGTTTATTCGAGGATGGTAATTTCTACCCGGCGGTTCCGGGCCCGGCCCGCATCGTCGGCATTGTCCCCCAGGGGTTTTGTTCCGCCCCAGCCCTTGTAAATAAACCGTTCCGGGAGGATACCCCGGCTGATAAGTTCATCCACCATACGTTTGGCCCGTTGCAGTGAAAGTTCCATTTCCCCCGAAGGATTGCCCACCGCGGCGGTGTGGCCCTCGACCAGAAAGGTCCGGTCGGGAATTTGCCGCAAGGCCTGGGCGATAAGATCCAGCCGGGGACGTTCCGCGGGAAGAAATTCATCCGAATCCGGGTAAAAACGGGCGTCCTTTAGGGTAAGGCGCAGGCCCTCGTCGACATTCGTGATATCGATACCCGCCATGGTTCCCTCCGGTATCCGGCGGCTGCCGGAGGGAACCGGCGCTGGGGTGGGTTTCAGGATCTTTCCGAGGGAAGCCTCCAGGGAAGTCCGGTCCAGGGGAACGATCCCTTCGCCGAAGGTCAGGGTAAAACCCCGGAACCGTACCGTGGATCCGTCAGGCCAGGAATAGGTTTCGTCCAGGGTGTCCCGCATCAACAGGGGGAGGCCGTTGGAAACCCGGATAAGAATATCCACATTATGGGTGCCCTGAAGCTGATTAAAACCCGGTCCCTCCCTGTGGTACCGGGAAGCGTATTTGGCGAAGATCCGGTGGACCGGGATGTCCCGGTATAATTCGACCCCCCGGTATTCATATTCCGCGGTCAGGGGAACTACCACGGGCTGCCCTTCGTTCAGGGGATCCACCGCCCGGCTGCCCGGAGCCGTCCAGTTGGCGCCTGCCTTGACCGGCCCATCGGGGAAAACCGGAAAGCCCCGGAGGGAGGGGAACCCCCGATCCTCCTCAATTTTAAGGGTTCCCTTCTCGTTGATCCCGAAGCTGACGGGGATCACCAGGTCCACCGCTTGGGCGCTCTGCCGCAGATCCCGGAGGGTTTCCTCAAGGACAAAAAAATTCCCCCGGTACCAGAGGGTCTCTGAAGCGGCAGTACGGGGCTGGGTATCCCGGTTCGATCCCGGGAGGATGGAGGCCCGGACTTCCC
>JAIRMO010000213.1 GCA_031258625.1 Spirochaetaceae bacterium
TGAGCCTCCCCAAGGCCGCTTCCATCGGCCCTGGCGCCTTCCAAATCTGTACCAAGCTGACCACGGTGAGCCTCCCCGTGGCCGATTTCATCGGCGTGAGCGCCTTCCTCGGCTGTACCTCCCTGGAAACGGTGAGCCTCCCCAAGGCCGCTTCCATCGATGGCAACGCCTTCCAGAACTGTACCGCCCTGACCACGGTGAGCCTCCCCGAGGCCACATCCATCGGCGAGAGCGCCTTCTACGGCTGTACCTCCCTGGAAACGGTGAGCCTCCCCAAGGCCGCATTCATCGGTGGTAACGCCTTCCAGAACTGTACCGCCCTGACCACGGTGAGCCTCCCCGAGGCCACATCCATCGGCAAACTCGTCTTTGCGGGCACCAGCGCGAAGACCCTCACCGTTACGCTGGGCGCGACGGCGCCCACGCTGGGGATGGATATGTTCGCCAGCGCCTCCGAAGCCAAAATCGTTACCGTCAAGGTTCCCTCCGGCGAGGCGGCGTGGAGCGGCAAAACCGGTACGTTCAACGAGACCGGCCCGTATACCGATAACTGGGGCAACGGCTTCCGGGGTAAGGGCTGGGACGGATCTAACTACGGCAGCGGTACGGTCAACAGCTACATCAGCCTGACGATTACCTACACGCCGTAGGATGCGGTGAACGGGGCGGAGGGCACGGCGTCTGCCTTTGCATAAATATACGGTTGGGGTCTGACCCTTTGCGTATATTTATACAAGAAGCGGGGCGCGCAGATAGCGGCCGAGGGCACGGCCCCCCCCTTAATCCACCCCGCTCCGGGAGCAGTAAACCCCCTATGGGGGCGGGCGAAGGGGGGCGCCGTGCGTTCTAAGGGGGCCGCCCGCCGGGGGCCTGAAACCCCCTATGGGGGTGGGCCCGGGCGTGAACCCCCGCTTTTTGGTGATACCGGCGGACACAGGTTTCCGCGGCCTCGTCGAGCCCTTCCCCCCGGTAGAGAAACACCAGATCCACCGCCTGTTTGCCCCCTTGTTTCCGCAAAAACCGGTCCAGGGCGGTCCCTTCCCCGGAATCCCGGGGAAGGGCCAGGAGCAAAACCCCCCGGCCGGACACTTCGGGAAGTTCCTCCCCGGCGGTAAGGGGAAGGGCCGCGGGATAGGCCAGGGTTTCGGCCAATTCCGCCGGGCCGCCCCCCCGGATTCCTCCGCCGGTATAACCGGTTTGGATGTCCATACCCCGGTCCAGGTACTCCAGGGCCAGGGCCAGGGCGTTTTCACAGAGCATATCCACCCCCCGCCGGGCGGCTTCGGGGGAAAACAGCGCCGGATCGGCCTGGGTGTCCACTAAAATGACCAGCCGGGAATGGGGGGGCGGCTCCGGTTCGCCCTCCCGGACAAAAAGGTCCCCCCCATGGCCGTAGAGTTTCCAGTTAATCCGCCGGGGATCATCCCCGGGGATATAGGGCCGGTGGTCGGTCAGGTCGTCGGTTCGCTGAAAATGGGGCTCCGTTCTTTGGGCGTTTCCCCCGGATTGGATATACACCGGGACCGGCTCCGCAGCCGGCGCGGGCAGGGCCAAAAGCCGGGGGCTTCCGTCCTGGGATACGGGGAAAAAAACCCGGAAAAATCCGAGGCAGTCGGCGATAATAAACCGGTCGTGGGCGCTGTAATAGGCCCCCCGTTCCCGGACCGGAAAAAACCGCTGATCATCCTCAAGATTATCGGGATCAAAGATATGCCGGATAATCCGCCCGTCCCGGGTCAAGAGCCGCAACTCGTACCGGATAAGGATGCCGGGGAAACGGAAAAAGCGCCCCCCCCCGGATCCGTTCCGGGTCAGGAGCAATTCCCCCCGATTTCCGGGGCTTATATTTCTGAGGGCTATCCGTACCGAAAGGGTCCGGGCGTTTTTTTTATGGATCCCGGCGAGGATCAAACTCCCCAGGAAACTATAGGCCAAAACCGCGATAAAAACCGAATTCATCAGGGTAAGGGCCAATTCTTTCCTCAAACTGCCCGCAACCAGGGCCAGCAGGGCGATGATCCCGACGGCAGCGCCAAGAAACCGGGGTATGGGTATACCCCGGGGATTGTCAAAGGGTTTTGAGGCCGTTGATCCGCGCAAGGCATAACTCCCGAATTAATTTATCCCCATGGGCCCGGGGATCCCGTAATTTGAGCCGGTGGGCCAGGACCGGTACGGCCAGAGCGGCGAGATCTTCATCGGTTACATAGGCCCTTCCCCGGATCAGGGCCAGGGCCTTGACGGCCTTTAAAAAATGAAGCCCCGCCCGGGGGGAAGCCCCCAGGAGAAAGCTCCGGTGGGTCCGGGTATCCCGGACGATATCGGCAATCGCCGCTTTCAGGGCGGCATGACAAAAAATGTCCGCCGCCTCCTTCCGCAGGGCGAGGAACTCCGGCAGGGTCAGGCGGGGTTCCAGGCTGCGGAGATCCCCTTCGGCGGGGTTATCCTCCAGGATCGAAAGCTCCGCCTCCCGGTCAGGGTAACCCAGGGAGAGGCGCATCATAAAACGATCCAACTGGGCGGCGGGCAGGGGAAAGGTCCCCTCACTTTCTATGGGGTTCTGGGTGGCGATAACAAAAAAGGGCTCCGGGGGACGGTGGGTGGCGGAGCCGATGGTAACCTGCCGTTCCGCCATCACCTCCAGGAGCGCGGACTGCACATTGGGTGTGGTCCGGTTAATCTCGTCGGCCAGGACGATATTGGCTAAGTCATGACCAGGCACAAACCGGAAGGACCGGCTTTCGGGATCAAACACATCCACCCCGGTAATATCATAGGGAAGCAGGTCCGGGGTAAACTGGATCCGTTTAAAAAGGAGGGGCTTTCCGTCATCGGCGGCGATGAGTTTGGCAAAAGTTTTGGCGACGGTGGTTTTGCCCAGGCCGGGGTTATCCTCAATAAGGATATGCCCCTCCGCAAGGACGCCGGCGGTAAACAGTTCCAGAAATTCCCGTTTGCCCCGGATGATCCGGGCCGCCCCGTCGATAAGGGCCTCCGCCGTATTTTTACTATTCATAGGGCAAGTGTACCATGGGCACGGGGATCAGGGACCCGCCCCCTGAAAAACCAGGTCCGCCCGGCCGGAAAACCAGGTCAGCAGGGCCTCCAGCCTGGTGGAAAAGGCCCGGCCAATCCGTTGGTTAAAGAGGGGCACGGAAATGATCTTGGCCAGGGATACCGCGTAGATCACCAGATAGGATTCCGCGTCGATTGCCGCTATCAGGGAACGGAGCTTGTTTTTCCCCACCAGGGTTATGTGTTTATAGCTCATGTTGGTCAGGTTTTGCTGGGTAAGAACCAAACTGTCTTGCCGGACATGGTAGGTGTATTGATAGATGTTATCCCCAAAGGTTTCGTCCTTTTGCCGGGCATAGAGGGTCAGCTCCCGCGGCGGGACACTATAAAAGGGATCCGGCAGGGGGTTTTTGGATTCCGGCCCGTCGATCACCATGGAGGTATCGTAAAAAGTCCACATTTTGTTCCGGCTGGAAGAAAAATATTGCAATCCCTTTAGGCTGCTCAAGGACAGGACTTCGTTGTAGAGGGCATTCCGTTCCGCTTCGCTCCAGGCGGTCGAACCGGACGGTTTTTTATAGAGGTAGAGGCTTTCCGCCGCTACACTGGGATTCAGCTCATTCAGGATATTGTCGACGATCTGTCCGACCGGAACATTCCGGGGGATCAGGGCCGGTTGGGGATTTTTTAATTGGAGTTTGATAATCATCCCCTCCCGCAGGAGTTCCCCGGCCAGGTCCGGGCCGATCAACTCCTCCAGGGACAGGGTTAATCCCGGCATAACGACGCTTATCAGGAAACAGAACAGGATCACCCCCTTTTTTATCACCGCATACTCCCCCGATAATAAACCCGGACCTGTTTGTACAAGCCATCCCCTTCACTTTTGGTCTCCACATCGGTGATATCGTTCAGGGTGGTATGGATGAGCCGGCGATCAAAGGGGTTCATGGGTTCCAGCAATATGGAACCCCGGTTTTCCCGGACCCGGTCGGCCACGGTATAGGCCAGCCGTACCAGGGATTCTTCCCGGCGGATCCGGTAATTTTCACTGTCCAGGATAACCCGTATATCCTCCCGGCCCAGGCGGCCCGCATAAATATTGGCCAGAAGCTGAAGGGCGTCCAGGTTTTTCCCTTTTTTACCAATTAAAATCGAAGAATGGTCCGAATCGATCTTGAGTCCTATCTTGTGTTCCTCCCGGAACAGCACCGAAACCTTACCCCCATAATCCATCCGCTGGATGATCCCTTCCACAAATTGCAACATCTTTTGCTCAAAATCGTTTTTAGGGTCCGGGTCTCCAAATACCGCCTGACTGTACTGCCCCTCCTCGGTTGGGAATTCCGCGTCTTTCCGCGGGCCTTCCCGGGAAACCGGCTGATCCGTGTGAACCTGGATCCGCACGTACCCCTTTTTAAACAACCCCGAACGCTGGGCTTCGAGGATCTCCACATCAAAACCGTCCTTTTTAAGACCTAACTCCTCCGCCGCCCGGTCAATCGCTTCTTTTTCGGTACGGCCTTCAAATTCATATACCATAATCCGCTCCTCGCGAAAGAATTTCTGCTCTTTGAGGTTCAAAACCAACCAGGTTTTGAAACCGGCTTACCTACCTTTTCTTTTTCTTCCTGGGCGCGATAACCGGTTCAGGAGCCGGAGCCACCGGGGCTTTTTTCTTGGCAAGGTACTTATTGATCGTCAACTGCTGAACCATGGTTAAGACATTGGACATGATCCAGTACAACAACAACCCGGAGGGAACGTTATACAGGATAAAGAAAAACATAATAGGCATAGCATAAAGCATCATTTTCATCTGGGCGTTCCCCTTCTGATCCGGGGTCTGGGTAACTTTACCATAAAGAAGCTGGGAACCCACATAGATAAAGGGCAACAACCGCAGGTCGCTCCACCCCAGGATGGGGAGCTGGAAGGGGGCAAAGTTCCACACCGTCTCAGGCAGGGAAAGATCCGGAATCCAGCCGGGGATAAACAGGGCCCCCCGAAGGTCAAAATGGTTGTTAAACAGGTTGTACATGGCGATAAACAGGGGGAATTGCAACAGCAAGGGGAGGCATCCCGACAGGGGGTTGTACCCCTCTTTTTTATACAACGCCGTCATTTCACTGTTCATCTTGGCGGGATTATCCTTGTATTTATCCTGAATTTCCTTGATCTTGGGGGCCAGAGCCTGCATCCGCAGGGTCGATTCCGAGCCTTTTTTGGTAAGGGGAAACATCAGGATCTTCACCACCAGGGTAAGGAGGATAATCGCCACCCCGTAATTCGGCACAATATGGTAAAAAAACATCAACAGCCACTTCAAAACCGTTTCCACCGGGCTTAGGATGCCGCTGGTGTTGAGGACTTTGATAAACTGCATCTCCCGGAGTTTAAAGCTGTTGTCCCCGTTATCGTATACGGCCAGGGCCTTTTGGTTTTTCGGCCCCAGGTAGAAACGGTAGGTGTCGGTGGTCCTGGAACCGTTCAAGGGCGGGCGGACCATGTAAAAACGGGAAGGGTTGGCAAAACCCGGCTCGGGTCTGGCGGAAAAGGCCAGTTGGTATTGGGTGGCGTCGGGAATGGCGATAAAGGTGAAATATTTGCCCGCGACGGCCGCCCAGGACACCCGGGAATCGATCAGGGTGGGGGCGTTGTCCGTTACCTTTTCCTGCTTCCGTTTACCGTTGGTAAAGGTATAATACTGCCGGTAATCGTACCGCGGGTCCAATTTTTCGAATTTGGGGCCGATCTGGGGGCCAAATCCCAGGGTGTAGGCGGCGCCGGAAAAATTAAGGGAGGGCACCGAATAGCCGCCGTCCAAAGAAACGGTCAGCTCAAACATATACTCGTCGGGCCGGAAATCGTAGCGTTTGGTCAGGCGGAAACGGCCCGCCTCCCCGTTAAGGGAGATCGCAAAATCCCGGTAAAATTCCACCGAATATTCCGAAAGGGTATTTACATAAAAAAAGGAAGTTACCGGTTCCGCGTTGAGGCCGCCAAAGGCAATGGTAAAGGCATGGGATTCCCCTTCCCCGGGCAGGACCATTTCCACAAAATCATCCTGATCCTTATGTTCCTTTAATTTATAGGAAACCACATCCCCCCCGGCATTGGTCAACACCACCGTAACAAGGGGGGTCTCCACGGTAATCCGCCGCTCGGCCGGGGGCGCCGCGTCCGGTTCCTCCGGCAGGGCGGCGGTTTCGGAGGGCGCCTCCGGGAGGGGCGGCGGGGCATCCCCGGTGCCCAACGTGGTTACCGCCGCCGGGGGAGGGGTCCGCCCTTCCTCTACGGCAGTTCCCTGCTCCGCGGCTTTGGACTGCATGGCGATACCTTGAATAAAATAAAAAACAGATATGACCACGATTGAAAGTACAACGGCTAACAATGTTCGCTTTTCCATGCGACTCCTTAACAGGAATTACCAAAGCCCCGGTTCAGTCCGGACTTTTCCTGTTATATAATTAAGGTACCGGATCATAACCGCCGGGGTGAAAGGGGTGACACCGCAGGATCCGTTTAAAAGATAAAAATAAACCCCGAAAAACACCATATTTCTGTACCGCTTCATAGGCATAGGCGGAACAGGTAGGAATATATCTACAACTGGCCGGCAAATGGGGTGAAAAAACCTTTTGATAGAACCGGATCGACACAAGAACCAGCTTCCGCAAAAATGTCATAATTCAGTTTCCATAAAACAGCCCGGCTTTAGAAAATAAAATCCTTACCTGTTCCATCCGCCGTGCAAAACTGTCTTTTCCGGGGTAAACCAATAGAACTAAATCATAACCGCCTGTTAATTCGTTCCGTATATGCCGGTAGGCTTCCCGCCCAACCCGGCGGGCCCGGTTCCGATTTACCGCGTTCCCATACTTACGGGCAAAGGTAAAAACAATCCGGTTATAGGACAATCCGTTCCGTACAAAAAACAACTTTGCCCCGGAACAGGTAACGATTTTTCCCCGTTTAAAAATTTCCCGTATACTATCCCTTCTCTTGAGCCGTTCTATCCGCAAAAACCGGAAAGACGGACTTTGTTTCCCTTGAAAAGACAAGGTCAGGGGAAAGGGCACGCCCTAATAGGGCTTTTTTTCATCGGAAACGCTCAGCTTAATCCGGCCCTTTGCCCGGCGGCGCTTTAAAACCAAGCGTCCTCCCCGGGTTTTCATCCGAGCCCGGAACCCCAATTTCCGGTTCCGTTTTACTTTACTCGGTTGATAAGTTCGTTTCATAGGAGTATCTCCTTTAGCCGTTTTAATGGCCCATCTATATAAAGGTTCATGGGATCAAATTAATAAAATTTAATATAGAAGAAATGGGGATTAAGGTCAAGCCCAGGGCAACCGCATTATAAAACCTCTCAAGAAAAAAAGAAAAAAGCCGATAGGGACGGGATGGAGGGGAAAAATGGACATACGAAGCGAACTTGCCCAGATCCCGGACCCCCGGAT
>JAIRMO010000221.1 GCA_031258625.1 Spirochaetaceae bacterium
GGAAGGTGTATGAGAAGACCCCGGCAACCCCGTACCAGCGGCTGCTTGAGTCCTCTGAGGTAAGCGACGAATGCAAGGTAGAGTTGAATACCAAATTAAACGAGGCGGTTGACCGGCTCTTGAAACGAAACCGTGAAAAGGCAAGGATGAAACAGGACTCCGGTCAGGAGGCAGATCAGGCCGAAGCGGTCTGATTTCGGCAAGGTTTTGGTTTTGAGAAACCGGCCCCTTTTCGGCTAGATTAATTTTGAGGCAATGCGGGTTGTTGATTTTATTCCCCCCAAAATGGTATGGTACAGGGGCCGGTTCCGGAAGTCGATGGTTCGGGGGGCCATAAATAAATAAGGATAAACTATGGATTATAAACAGGCCGGGGTTAATATTGAGGAAGGGTACCGGGCGGTGGAAAAATACCGGGACCTGGCGGCGGGGACGGCAAATCCGGCGGTGATCAATGCCATCGGCAGTTTTGCGGGGATGTTTTCCCTTAAGGATTTTTTGTCCGCCGGCGAGGGAATGGAAGATCCGGTTTTGGTTTCGGGTACCGACGGGGTTGGCACCAAGCTGGAAGTGGCCTTTAGGCTGAAAAAATACGACACCGTGGGTATTGATTGTGTAGCCATGTGTGTAAACGACATCCTCTGTCACGGAGGACGGCCCCTCTTTTTTCTGGACTATATCGCCTGCGGTAAACTCGACGCGGAGGTGGCGGCGGATCTCGTCAAGGGGGTGGCGGTGGGCTGCCGGGAAACCGGGAGCGTCCTTTTGGGGGGGGAAACCGCGGAGATGCCCGGCTTTTACGAAGCGGGGACCTACGATATCGCGGGCTTTGCCCTGGGTATCGTGGACCGGAAAAACATCATAGACGGAAGCGCCATACAAGTGGGGGATACCCTCGTCGGGATCGCCTCGTCGGGGCCCCATTCCAACGGGTTCAGCCTTATCCGCAAGGTCCTGCCCGATTTGGATGAGGATTTCGGGGGTATGCCCCTGGGAATGGCCCTGCTGGAGCCGACCCGGCTCTATGTAAAACCCGTGTTGGCCCTGCTGGAACAGGTGAAGGTCCGGGGTATGGCCCATATCACCGGAGGGGGCTTTTACGAAAACGTTCCCCGGATGTTTTGCCGTCCCCTGGATGCGGTCTTTGCCGCCCCCTCCGCCGGTATTCCGGGGGCCGGGAAAACCTGGACCATCCCCCCCATCTTTGCTCGGATCGCCTGGGGGGTGAGCGGCGGCAGGGGTCTTTCCGGCCCCAAGGCCCAGGAGGCGGGGGTGGAACTGCTGGAAAAAGACGGGGCCCTGCGGAAGCTGATGTTCAACACCTACAATATGGGGATAGGTTTTGTCCTGGCCCTGGCCCCGGAGGACAGCGCCGGGGCGATAGCCTTCCTTGACCGCCGGGGGTATCCCGCCTGGGAGATAGGGACCGTTACGGCCCCCCGGGGTAAGACCGGGGAGGTGGTCTTTGTCTAATCCCATAGCCGGGGAGGGGCCGGTGGATATTCTGGTCCTGGTTTCCGGGAGCGGCACCAACCTCCAGGCTCTGATAGACGCGGAAAAACAGGGCCGCCTGTCCCCGGGGAGGATCGTCGGGGTGGTCTCGGATCGGGGTGAAGCCTTCGCCCTCAAGCGGGCGGCGGCGGCGGGGTTCCCCGCCCTGACGGAACCGGTAAACCGCCGCCTGCCCCGGGAGGAGCGGCGGGGGGAGTTGTCCCGGAGGATCCTCGGGATAGCCCGGGAAAGAAACATCGGCCTCATCGTCCTGGCGGGCTTCCTCTCGATCCTGGAAGGGGAGCTTATCCAAGCCTACGGGGGCAGGATCATCAACCTGCACCCAAGCCTGCTGCCCAAGTTCGGCGGGGAGGGCATGTACGGCCTCCGGGTCCACCAGGCCGTGCTGGAGGCGGGGGAAAAAGAATCGGGGTGTACCGTACACCTGGTTGACGCGGGGACCGATACGGGGCCGATTCTTTTGCGGCGGAAAGTCCCGGTCTTTCCCGGGGACACGGCGGAGGGCCTCGCGGGACGGATCCACCGGGAGGAACATATCGCCCTGGTGGAAGCGACGGCTATGATGGCGAAAAACTTACAAGGGAGAATTCATGAAACCACGGGCATTGATCAGCGTATTTGACAAAGAAGGTATCCGGGAACTGGCTTCTTTTTTAGCCGGATCCGGCTGGGAGATCCTTTCCACCGGGGGAACCGCAAAATATCTGGGGGAACATCAAATTCCCGTCATTGATGTGGCGGCGGTTACGGGGTTTCCCGAATGTCTGGACGGCCGGGTAAAAACCCTGCACCCCGCCATACACGCGGGGCTCCTCGCCCGGCGGGATGAAAAATCCCACCGGGACACCCTGGAAAAGCTGGGGATTTCCCCCATAGACCTCGTCTGCGTAAACCTCTACCCTTTTTTTGAAAAGGTGCGGGCCGGGCTTTCCCTGGAAGAAACCGTGGAGTTCATCGACATCGGGGGGCCCGCCATGCTCCGGTCGGCGGCGAAAAACTACCGGGACGTGCTGGTCCTCACCGACCCGGCGGATTATGGGGACGTTATCGACGGGCTCAAGGCGGGGGGCCCGGCAATGGAATTCAGGAAGCGCCTGGCGGGCAAGGTCTTTGACCTTACCGCGGCCTACGACGGGGCCGTCGCCCGGTACCTCCTGGACGAGGCATACCCGGAATACCTGCCCCTGTCCCTCCGCAAGGCCCAGACCCTGCGGTACGGCGAAAACGGCCACCAGGGGGCGGCCCTCTATTTGAACACCGACCGTCCCGGGGCCTTGGGGACCATGGAACAACTCCACGGTAAGGAACTCAGTTATAACAATATTCGGGATCTGGATCTGGCCTGGAAAGCGGCGTGCGCCTTTGGGCTGGAGGCGGACCGTACCGCCTCCCAGGGGGAAGCGGACCTGGAGCGGCTTTTGCCGGATCTTTCGGTTAAGGCCGGCGGGCCCCCCCCGGTCTGTTGTGTGGCGGTAAAACACAACACCCCCTGCGGGATAGCCCTGGGGAACACCCTGGGGGAGGCTTATGAAAAAACCTACGCCTGCGATCCGGTCTCGATCTTTGGGGGCATTGTCGCTTCCAACGTGCCGGTGGACGCGGCGGTGGCGGAAAGGCTGGGGGATCTTTTTCTGGAAATTGTGGCCGCCCCGGATTTTGAGGAAAAAGCCCTGGAAATCCTGAAAAAGAAAAAAAATCTCCGGATCATCCGTATCCCGGTTTCTCCCCGGGAGAAATGGGAATATGTTTCCGTGGACGGCGGCTTACTGGTACAGGAGGCAAACCGCAGGCTCCTGGAAAAATGGGAGGTGGTTACCAAAACAGCGCCTCCCCCGGAGGATAGGGGGGATATGATCTTTGGGATGCGGACGGTTGCCTATGTTAAGTCCAATGCCATTGTGGTGGTGAAAAACCGGGCCGCGGTGGGTATCGGGGGGGGTGAAACCAACCGGATCTGGGCGGCGGAGCTGGCCCTGAACCGGAGCGCCCGGCTTATTGCCGCCGCCGCCGAAGCGGGAAAAGACGACGGCGCCCCCGCCCGGGTCCTGGCTTCGGATGCCTTTTTCCCCTTTCCGGATGTGGCGGAGGCCGCCGCCGCGGCGGGGATTAAAACCATCATCCAGCCCGGGGGCTCCCAGAATGACCGGCTCTCCATTGAGACCTGTGACAGGCTGGGGCTTGCCATGGTATTTACCGGAATCCGGCATTTTAAACATTAAGGAAGGGTTTTATGAAGGTTCTGGTTATCGGTTCGGGGGGAAGGGAACACGCCGTTGCCTGGAAACTGGCCCGGTCGGATAAGGTAACCCGGGTTTTGGTTGCCCCCGGAAACGGCGGTACCGCCGGGGAAGCCAAATGTGTGAACATCCCCGTTCCCGGGGGGGATCCCGCCGCCGGGGAAACCCAGGAGGCCCTGGCCGCTCTGGCCCGGCAAGAGGGGGTTGACCTCACCGTGGTAGGCCCCGAGGCGCCCCTGGCGGCGGGCCTGGTGGACCGGTTTCGCGCCGCGGGGTTACGGATCGTCGGCCCCGACAAAAACGCCGCCCGGCTGGAGGCAAGCAAGGGCTTTGCCAAATCTTTTATGGAAAAATACGGCGTCCGGGCGGCCCGGAGCGAAACCTTTACGGATCCCGCCGCGGCGCTGGAGTATACGGCAAAACACTTTGCCCGGGATAACCCGCCCCCCCTGGTGGTCAAGGCCGACGGCCTTGCCGCAGGCAAGGGGGTGATCATCGCCCCCAGCCGGGGTGAGGCGGAGGATGCCCTGGGGGCCTTTATGCGGAAGGGAACCCTGGGGGAAGCGGGACGGACCGTGGTGCTGGAGGATTACCTTACCGGCAGGGAAGTGTCGATCCTGGCCGCGGTGAGTTCCGTCCCCGGGAAAGCCGGGGGAACCATCCTCCCCTTTGTTTCCGCCCGGGATCATAAACGCCGTTTTGAGGGGGGCCGGGGCCCCAACACCGGGGGCATGGGGGCGGTTGCCCCGGCGCCGGATTTTACCGCCGCCGCGGACTTCCGCGCTTCCATCCTGGAACCGACCCTCCGGGGTATAAAACAGGAGGGGATGGATTACCGGGGATTCATCTTCTTCGGCCTTATGGTCCGGGAAGATCGGTGTTTTTTGCTGGAGTACAATGTACGGCTGGGGGATCCTGAAGCCCAGGCGGTACTTCCCCTTTTGGAATCGGATCTGGGGGACCTTTGCCTTTCCCTGCTTGACGGGAGCCTGGGGGACTTTTCCCCGCGATGGAAGCCCGGCGCGGTATGCGCCCCGGTAGTGGTGGCCGGGGGGTACCCCGATTCATACCGCAAGGGGGATCCCGTCACCATAAACCGGGAGGATCTCGCCAGGACCGGGGCCCGGCTTTTTATCGCCGGGGCAACGGGGAGTGAGCGCGGGGGGCTTTTCACCGCCGGGGGCCGGGTCCTCGCGGTATCCGCCTGGGGCGCCGACGGGGACGAGGCTCAGGCCCGGGCCTACGAAGCCATAAAGGCCGTCGGGTTTAACGGCATGGCCTTCCGCCGGGACATAGGCCGGGAATAGGGCCGGGACCCCTCAGACCCGGCGCTCTCCTTTAGGGCCGTAAAAGCTCCCCGATGTCCCGGCGGGTGTTGCGGTCCCGGGCGTCCCGGATATCCACCGGCAGATCGATCCGTTCGTTCCCCCGCAGGTTACAGCGGCCCGGGGTGGTATGGAGCCCCGCCAGGGTATTGGTTTTGACGGCGGTTACATAATCGGATATGGCCGTCATTTTTTTATCCAGATAGACCCCAAAGACGGCTTCGGTTTGAAGTTGATCGATATGGTGGATATCCGAACCCGCGGTTACCGGGAGGCCCAGCTTACGGGCGTAGACCATGGCCAGGGCGTCATAGGACGGTTCCTGATTGCCCCCGTTGGCGGCCTCCACCCCGTCCACGCAGCCGGTGGACAAATGTATACAATCGATGTAATAGCGCTGCCTGAAGGGATGGGCCTGGACCACACAGCCCCCGTACCTGTTTACCGTCTCGTACTGTTCCCGGCGGGTCCAATGGGCCGCCTCGGGATGTTCCAGGAGCCATTTTTTATCCAGGCCGTAAATGAGGTAGTCATCCCCCTCAAAGGTTTCTTCCCAGCCGAAAAACACGTCCAGCCCCAGCCGTTCCCCTTCCTGCCGGGCGTCCTCATAGCCCCGGCAAAAATAGGTTACCCATTCTTTCCAGGGCAGATTCCGGTTGATCCGGGTGTTGCCGTTAAAAAAATGATCCGTCACGATAATTCCGGTATATCCCCGGGCCTTAAACCCCCGGATGTATTCATGCCCCTGGGACTCTCCGCAGGCGCTAACCTGGCTGGTGTGCAGGTGGGTTTCATACAAAAAACTCATTTCTTCCTTTGATGGGAAAGCCACTCCATGAGGGTTATTTCTTTGCCTCCGATAGATTGGGTCAACCAATTATTATACACATAAATCCAGGAATAATGGCCGGGATACACATAGGGAGAACCGTCTTTTTTCATATACAGGCCGCTTTTGTCATGTACATCCCGGGGATAACTATAATACACCTGGGGCGCCCCCAGCTTAACCAGCCGGTCATAGGTGGCAAGGGAATTTTTGGGGGCGGGAACCACCGGATCCGACGCGGCGCTGACAAACCACAGCGGTATATGGCGGATGTCCCGTAGTTGTTTATCCGTGATCTTACTGTCCATGGCGGCGGAACAAACCGGAAAGGCCGCGGCAAACAGATCCGGGTAATCCATGATCAACACCTGGGTCATAAATCCGCCGTTGGAACACCCCCCTATATAGATACGGGACCGGTCAATCCCGGGATGTTCCGCAAGGTAATGGTCGATAAGGTTCTTCAAGGCCCGGGTGTATTTACTGGTGTTGAGGGTTTCATTTCCCCCATCCCGGGGGTCCAGGTGGACTATATCCATCCAGAACGTGGGGGATTGGGGGGCAAGCACGTAGGCCTCGCCCCCAAAATACGCCTGAACCTCGGGGCTGGCGAAATGACACGCCTTATTACCCGAAAGCGGCAGGCTCGTATCGGTTCCCCCTTCCCCAAGGCCGTGGAGCCATATAATCAGGGGGAGGTTTGAGCCTTCATGGGCCCCGGGGGGAATATAATCCGCATAGGTCAGGGCGATTTCACCGTATTCCCGGTCCATATATTTGATTCTTCCGTTAAAATTAAACTTTTCCAACTGGGGTTTATAAATTTTACCGGGTTTATCCACCGTCAATACCGAAATATCCCCCAGGTTCTTCTTTGGGGTGATCTCGTACCGGCACATAATCCAGCCATTCCGGGTTTTGTAGTAATTCATCGGGGAACTTAAAGAATCCGCCGGACCATATTCCATTTCCAAGGTTATATGGGCCCCCCGGTCCGCCTTGTTTCCCTGGGCATCGGAAACAAAGATCCCTTTGATTTTCCGGCTGCCTTCGCCGGCCAGGCCGATTTTGTCGATCCGGGGGTCGAACCGTTTGACCGACACGGAAAAACTGTTAACATCTATGGGCCGGGCATATATTTTCTTATCCAAATCCAAAATAAGTTTTGTAACCGCCGGGCCCCAATCCATAATGGTATGTACTTGATGGTACATTATTATTACCCTCAATCGTGTTTTCTCAATGAAACTGACCCAAAGTATAGGAGGTACTAAAAAAATTTACAATAGACTACCTACCGGGCTCCCCAGGCAAGGTCATCTGTTTTTACCCGGGGCGCAAAATTCCATCTCCCCCTGCTCGCTCTTACCGGTGGGTTTCTCTGGGGGCGGGGAAGGCGGGGGTTTTAAAAAAAAGCCCCCCGGGAAAAGGAGGTGAAGAAACCCGGGGGGCAAACTGAGGATACGGCGGCTGAAAAGCAATGCAACGCATAACTCAATTTAGGTTGTATAGACCATATGTGGTAAAGAAACATATCTAAACGACCGTATCAACAGTGATAATGTTAAAATACCTAAAAATTCGGTTTAGGTCAAGGGATAAAGGCCCTAATTATTAATAAAATAGTAATAATTATGGAAAAAAACGCTTGTTTTTTGAGGCTTTTCCGAAACTTCAATTTTTGGAACCAACGCGGATCCTGAAACGGGTTTCAAGATTCAATTACGGGGATCACCACCTTTAAGAAAACACCGAATTATTTTAATGTTTCTTGACAAAGATCCTTAAGGGAATAATAGTTTATTATTGAGGTGTTTAGCCGTGCAGCTACAGCGACCCGCTTTCATTCAGGAACAAAAACTCAGAATGAGCCCCCAGTTGTATCAGTCTATCAAGCTGATGGAACTGCCCATCCTGGATCTCCGGGGGAAAATAGCGGAAGAAATAGAGCGGAACCCCGCCCTGGAGGTTCTAGAGGACAAAACCACGGTTTCTTTGGACGCCGCCTATACCCCCCGGAAGGAGGAATACGATTATTTTGAGGTTACCTCCGATTCGGGGTATGTCCGCCGGGGTGGGGATGAAGCCGCGGCGGAGCGGCATAAATTTATCGAAGGCGCCCTTTCCCGGCCCGAAACCCTACAGGAACATTTGCTTTGGCAGCTCCGCCTCCAGCCCATTGACGATACATCCCGCCAAATCGGGGAACTCCTCATCCAAAACCTGGATAGCGACGGTTTTCACAAGGAACCGGTAGACCTCCTCTTAAGAAACCAGGACCCCCAGCGGATCCGGCGGGTCTTAAAACTGGTTCAAAGCCTGGACCCTCCGGGAACCTGTACCCGGGATTATCTTGAATCCCTCCGGGTCCAGGCCGCCCTTTTGCCCGATATGCCCGAGGGGAGTGAGGACATTTTTAATTACCTGGAACTCCTGGAAAAGGGCAAGATCGCGGAGGCCGCCAGGAAAATAAACCGTACCGAAGCGGAGGTCCGGTTCATCTTTGACCGGATCCGGGAGTTGTCCCCCTTCCCGGGCCGGCAGTTTGCCGGTGAGGATACCCGTTATGTGGTCCCCGACGTGCAGGTCTTAAAAAAAGAAGGGGAATTTGTTATCGTCCTCAACGATGAGGAGATTCCGGTCCTGGGGATAAACCCCTTTTTTATGAAAATTTCCGATGAAAAAAACGGGGAAAAGCCGGTCCGGGATTTTGCCCGGGAAAACATCAAAGAGGCCCGCTGGTTTATCCAATCGATCAACCTCAGAAATCATACCCTCCTCAGGGTTTCCCGGGCTATTGTGGAATTTCAGCGCTCGTTTTTCGCCTACGGCCCCAAATATATAGCCCCCCTTACCCTAAAGGATATAGCCAAGGAGCTGTCGGTCCACGAAACCACGGTTTCCCGTACCGCCAACGGTAAATATATGCAGACCGAATGGGGTATTTTTGAACTCCGGCATTTTTTTACCAACTCCATCAGCGGCTCCGGTTCCGGGGGGTCCCGGTATTCCAAAGAGGGGGTAAAAGAAACGATCCGGGAGCTGATATCCACGGAGGCCCGGCATTTTTCGGACCAGGAAATCGCCGACCTCCTGTCCAAACGGGGAATTTCCATTGCCCGGCGTACGGTCTCAAAGTATCGCAGGGAGTTGGATTTGGGTTCATCCTACGGCCGGTGAGCCGGATAATTTCCGCTAAGGAAGCGCTGATTTATTCAATCGAGAATAAATCAGCGCTCCTTTAATGTGGTTTTTTCGCAGTTTTTCGTAGAAAAACGAGAAAAATAATAGGGCAACGATGGTCAGCGTCAAGTTAATCAGCGTTGCCCTAAAAGACCGGTGAGGCGGCCAGCGGGGCTTCCGAACAGGTCTAGCGCATAAAACACACAGCGGCTTTTTCAAAATTTGACTTTGAGAAAAGCCATCCATGAGGAGGTTACTATGAATTTTGATGTCAAGGCAGTCCATTTTACTTTACGGGAGGATACGAAGGAGTATCTGGCCCGAAAAATAGGCCGAATTCATAACGCGGAAAACATGATCATCGATCTGAAATTCACCTTTACCAAGGACAAGGACTTTACCGCCGAAACTACGGTTAACTTCCGCTGGGGTGTTTCGGTACATTTAAAGGAACATGATTTTGATCTTAATCCGGCAATCGATAAACTTATCGATAAACTGGAAGCAAAAATCATAAAGGAGAAAGAAAAGGTTAAGGAAAAGCGGTAATTCAAAGTTTAAACAGGTTTTTCTCAAGGTGAATAGTCCGGTTCGGCGGCTTCGGCGGCGAGGGATATGCCGGTGTCGGTTTTGCCGTAGGCATCCGGGCCGGTGTCCCCCCGGGTCAGGCGTCTCCGGGCCGCCTCCTGGTCCTCCAGGGCCAGCTTCGCCGCGGCCCGGACCGCCCTGGCTGCGGGGGGGCTGATCCCGCAACGCTCCGCCAGGTCCTCCGGCGGGGCGGCGGCTATGGCGGAGAGGGTTCGGTAGGCCTTCATGACGGCGGCGGCCCGTTTGGGGCCTATGCCCTCCACCGATTCCAGTACGGGGAAAAAAAGGTCCTTGGACCGGAGCCGCTGGTTAAAGGAGGTGGCAAACCGGTGGGTCTCGTCCCGGACAAACTGGAGTACCTTGAGGGCCTCGGAGCGTTTTGAAAGCCGTACCGGCTGCCGGGCGTGGGGGAGCCAGAGTTCCTCGTCCCGTTTTGCCAGGCCCACCACGTCGCTGTCCATGCCCAGCTCCTTAAAGACCCCCTGGGCGGCGTTTACCTGGCCGATGCCCCCGTCGATGAGGACCAGGTCGGGCAGCTCCTTCCCCTCCCGGATGAGCCGGCTGTACCGGCGCCGGACCGCTTCCCGCATGGCCGCAAAATCGTCCACCATCCCCACCACGGTACGGAGCTTGAAGTACCGGTAGTTTTTCCGGTCCGGGACCCCGTTTTTAAAGGAAATCAGGGAGGCCACGGGGTGTTTTCCGTCCAACTGGGCAATATCAAAGCCCTCGATCCGCTCGGGCCGGGTCTTGAGCCCCAGGGCCCGGACAAGCTCGTCCAGGGCGGGCCCCGCCCCCCGCTCCTTGAGCCGCTGCCGGAGGTCCTCCCGGGCGTTTTGCCGGGCCATGGCCAGGATGGCCCGGTGGCGGCGGTCCTCCTCGGGGCTGTTTTCCCCGGGGAAGTACAATTCCGGCTTACGGCCGAATTGACCGGTGAACCACCGGTCAAGGCCGGAAAAATCCCGGCTTTCCCCGGCCAGATAGATCCGGGGCGGGGGGGGGCGATCCGGGACATAGTAGGCGGCGATAAAGGTCTCCAGGGATTCCTCCTCCTCCGCGGCGGAACGGGTCCGGAACAGTTCCCGGCCGGTCATCTTCCCCCCCCGCATGGAGAAGACCGTAAAGGTGGTAAAGACCCCTTCGGTGGCCCAGGCGATATAATCCCTGCCCTCGCCGTCAAAGTCCACCACGGCACTTTCCGCGGAAAGCTCCCCAATGGCGGTAACGGCGTCCCGGAGCCGGATCGCCCGCTCAAACCGCTGTTCCCCCGCGGCCCGGTGCATCGCTTCGGTAAGCTCCATGATGAGGGATTCGGTTTCCCCGGCGAGGAGTTTTTCTACCCGTTCCACATGGAGGCCATAGGCCGCGGCGTCGATCTTGCCGCAGCAGGGGGCCTCGCACCGGCCGATATGGTAGTACATGCAGGGGGTGTCCCGCTTCCGAAAGGGCCCCCCCCTGCTGTTCCGGGAAGAACCGCATTTCCGCAGGGGAAACAGTTTGTCGATAAGATCCAGCATGGTATCCACCGCGGTTATATTGGGGAAGGGGCCGAAATAACGGGAGCCGTCCTCCAGAATGTGGCGGGTCCTGAAGATCCGGGGGAACTCCTCGGCGGTGATCCGGATCACGGGGTATGTTTTTCCGTCCTTCAGGTTGATATTGTACTTGGGGCCGTGCTGTTTGATCAGGGTGTTTTCCAGGAGCAGGGCTTCGTATTCGTTGGCGGTGATGATCGTTTCTATGGATTCGACATGGGCGACCAGGGTGGCGGTTTTGATGTCCTTGGCGCCGGAAAAGTAAGAAACCAGCCGGTTCCGCAGGACCCGGGCCTTTCCCACATAGATGATCCGGTTTTCCCGGTCCCGCATGATATACACCCCCGGCTCCAAAGGGGCGTCATGGGCAAGGGCTTTTAATGAAAGGATATTTTCAGGGGGCCCTTTTGTATTCATATCCACCGTTCATGAGCAATTCCCGCTAACGGAAATCCCCGGCGGAGCGGATCTCGTCGCAGTATTCGCAGCGATAGGTACGCTCTTCGGGGTTTTCCAGGTGAAAGATGTGGGGGACATAGGTCTCGGTAGAGGTGATACACCGGGGATTTTTACAGATCAGGATGTCTTCCACCCGTTCCGGAAGCTGGAGTTTGATCTTCCGGGTGATTTTTTCATTTTCGATGATATTCACCGTAATATTGGGATCGATAAGGCCGAGGACATCCAAATTTATGGTGATGGTGTTGTCGATCTTGATGATGTCCTTGCGGCCCATGTGTTCGGAGCTGGCGTTTACCACAAAGGCCACCGTATAGGGGGCCTTACTGAGGCCGAGCCAGTTGAAGACCCGGAGCCCCAGACCCGCTTTAATATGATCGATGACGATCCCGTTTTTTATTTCGGCGATATTTAACATGGAACCACCCCCAGGATCGACGCGATGAGGGCCATCCGGACGTACATACCGTATTTTGCCTGTTTAAAATAGACCGCCCGGGGGTCCCGGTCAACCTCCCGGTCGATCTCGTTTACCCGGGGCAGGGGATGGAGGACGAGCAGGGAGGGCCGGGCCAGTTCCATCTTTTCCGCATTGAGGACGTAACTGTCCTTGAGGCGTATATAGTCCTCCTCGTTAAAAAACCGCTCCCGTTGTACCCTGGTCATGTACAGTACATCCAGCTCCGGCATTACCTCCTCAAGACGGTCGGCCTCGGCATATACAATCCCCTCTTTTTCCAGAATTTCCCGGGTGATATAGCCGGGGACCCGCAGTTCCGGGGGGGAAATAAAGACCATCCTGATATGGGGGTAACGGGCCAGGGCTTTTGCCAGGGAATGGACGGTACGGCCGAACTTGAGGTCCCCGCAGAAGCCCACGGTGATGTCCCGGACAGCCCCCCGGAGGCGCTTGATGGTCAGCAGGTCCGTCAGGGTTTGGGTGGGATGGTGGTGTCCGCCGTCTCCGGCGTTGATCACCGGCGCCTCCGCGTACCGGGAGGCGAGGAGGGCGGCCCCTTCCTTGGGATTCCGCATGACCAGGATGTCGGCATAACAGGACACGGTTTTTACCGTATCCGCCAGGCTCTCCCCCTTGGCCGCGGAGGAGGAACCGGGTTCGGCGAACCCCAGGCAGCTCCCCCCCAGGCGCAGCATGGCGGCCTCGAAACTCAGACGGGTCCGGGTGCTGGGCTCAAAAAAAAGGGTGGCCAGAACCTTTCCCCGGCAATAATCCCGGACCCGGTCCTGTCGGGCCTCGATGTCTTCGGCCAGGCGGAAAAGTTCCTCCAGCTCGTCAAGGGTAAAATCACCCGGTTCTATGAGATGCCTGCCTGTGAGCATGGTCCCTCCACTCCCTTATTAAATTTTATCATAAAGGGGCGCGCCCTGACAAGGGAAAATGAGGATACCCAGCAATTCAAAATTTAAATAGGCATAAAGAGAAAAGACGCCTAAAAGAACTTCCGGGGGTCCTGTCGGCCGGGCAAAAATCGGTTCCCCCCCGTGGGTCCCCCCCCTATTTTCCCGCCGCCACCCCAGGTTAACTTTTTTGGGCGTCTTTTCTCTCCGAAAAAAAGTAAAAATTGCTGCAAAAAAAGGGAACGTTATGGTAAAAAATGACCAAATGGTTGCCGTATTGAAT
>JAIRMO010000222.1 GCA_031258625.1 Spirochaetaceae bacterium
ATCCGGGGGTCCGGGATCTGGGCAAGTTCGCTTCGTATGTCCATTTTTCCCCTCCATCCCGTCCCTATCGGCTTTTTTCTTTTTTTCTTGAGAGGTTTTATAATGCGGTTGCCCTGGGCCCTGTATGGGGGTACGTTGACCATTTTTTTCTGAAATGGTATGCTGTAAATTCACCGGCGCCGGGATTCCCCGCCGGGATGATGTTATTGGTTAAAAGAGGTATACAACTCATGGTTTCCAAGGGGAAAAAAAAGCCGAATCCGGCGGAAGATTCCGGCCGGGGTGAATTTATCCGCAGGTTTAAATCAAATCCATTTGTTTTTATCGGGACCTTTGTGATTTTGATAATTGTTATTGTCGCCTTTGTGTTGGTTCCCGCCATAGTACCCAACGTGGGGGGGGCGAATGTCGATTTAACCTTTGGTTTCTATGACAAGATCCCCATTAGCTATGTACAGGGGAATTATTTAGCCCAGGTTCAGTCCAATTACGCCCGGTATATGCAGGGGTCTATCAACGAAAGTAACGCCCTGTCCATATCGTCCCAGATATGGCGGTCCGCCTTTGAGGAAACGGTAACCCACATCGGTATATTACAGGAAATGAAAAAAGCCGGGTTTGTTATTCCCCCGGAACTGGTCGATAAGGAGGTGCGGTCTTTGCCTGAGTTCCAGGAAAACGGCCGGTTTTCCGTGGCCCGATACCGGCAGTTAGACAAAGCCGCCCAGTTGTCCCTGTGGAAAGATGTTCGGGACACCCTTATTACCCGGCGGTATATATCCGACGTATCGGGCCTGCGGCAGCCTTCCCAGGAGGCCGCCTTTATCGGGGCCATGGCTTCCCGGGAGCGGACCTTCGATGTGGCGGTTTTTCCCCTCAGTTCCTATCCGGCGGAAGAAATTACCGCCTTTGCCGCCGGCAACCAGGATCTTTTTAAAACCCTTCACCTTTCAAAGATAACCATTAATTCCAATGAACGGGAAATCCGGCAGATCCTTACCGCTGTTAATGAGGGAAGTCAGAGTTTTGAGGAGGCCGCCCGGACCCATTCGGCGGATAGTTTTGCCGAAAGCGGCGGGGACATGGGTGTTAAAATGGCCTATGAGCTGACCGAAGAGATCCCCGACGACCTTGAACGGGAATCGGTACTGAGCCTTGAGCGGGGGAAGGTCAGTGACATTGTAAAAGTCCCTTCGGGCTGGGCCTTCTACCGCTCTGAAGAAACGCCCCTTCCGGCGGATCTTACCGATCAGGATACGGTGGAAAAGATCCGTACCTATCTTACCGTATTCCGGCGAGGTATTATGGAAGACTGGCTTATAGGACAGGCGGAACAGTTTATTGCCCTGGCAAAAGAGAAGGGGTTCGAGACCGCCGCAGGTGAATTGGGATGGGCAAAGCAGAACTTCGGGCCGGTAGTCCTTAATTACGGAAACTTTAGTTTGTTTAAGTCCCTGCCGACCGATACGGTACCCGAACTCGCGGCGGCGTCTTCCAATGAGAATTTCTGGCGGACGGCCTTTTCCACACCCATGCAAAGTCCTTCTACGCCCATTATGTTGGGGGATAACGCCCTGGTTTTATTTCCCCTGGAAGAAAAAAACCCGGAAGAATCGGATATTGAAAGTATCGTCTCCTCCTTTACGTCCTATTGGATCAATAACAACACCGATCGCGGCATTCGGGACTCTTTTATACGGAGCGAAAAACTGGAAGATAATTTTTGGACGACCTATTTTAGATACCTGCAGCCGTCCTTTTAGCCTATGACCGGCGAGACGCCCCGGATCATTGAAGGAACCGGGGGGGATTCTGTTTTTTATAAAGGGAAAACCCTCCTTTCCCGAATAGACCCCAAAGGCCGGGCGGAGCGTTTAGCCCGTGTTGTTCCTAAAACTCCCCGGACCCTCTATTTTTGTCCCTCCCCCTTATACGGATACGGCCTTGCCCTGTTGCTGCGATTCCTGGATGCGGATTCGGCGGTACTGTGTGTTGAGGTGGATGATCAGCTCCTGGATCTGTCCCGGTCCGCCATGGAGGGTCTCTTGCGGGAAAACCCCGGCTTGCGTCTGGTCCGGGCCGGGGGCGCGGAGGAGCTTTGCGCCTATGTACGGCAAACCTGGGGGGCTCGGCGGTTCCGGCGGGTCGAAATGATCCGCCTTACCGGGGGTTGGCAGCTTTTCCCCGAAACCTACGATTCCCTGGCCGTTTCCCTCAGGCGGAACATACATACCGATTGGGGTAACGCCATGACCCTGGTGAAGCTGGGCCGGCGTTATGCCCGGAACGCCCTAGGAAACCTCGCCCGGCTTCCCAAAACGCCGGATGTTTCGGATCTTTCCTTGGGCAGTGACCCGGTCCTGGTATTGGGAGCCGGCCCTTCCCTGGACGGGGTTTTGGAGGGGCTTTTCCGTTTTTTCGGCGGAGACCTCCGAAGCCCCCGGAAAAGACCCTTTAGGATTATCTGCGTGGATACCTGCCTCCCCTCCCTCAAAGCCCGGAACCTTACGCCGGACCTGGCGGTTATCCTGGAAAGCCAGCATTGGAACCTGCGGGACTTTATCGGCGCCGGGGGCTGGCAGGTACCGGCGGCCATGGATCTTTCGGCCCTTCCCATCACGGGGGAAATCCTGGGGGGACCGGTTTTTCTTTTTGTAACCCCCTGGACCGACCTCTCTTTGTTCAACCGGCTCCGGGAGGCGGGCCTTCTCCCCACGATCATGGCGCCCCTGGGTTCCGTGGGGCTTACCGCGACGGCCCTGGCCCGGGAACTTTCCTCAGGCCCCCTGATTACCGGAGGGCTTGATTTTTCCTTTACCCTGGACGCTTACCATGCCCGGGGAACCCCGGGACACCTGGACCGCCTGTACCGCCAGGATCGTTTCCACAGCCTTATCAACGCCGGGGGGGCCTTCCGCCGGGGGAGCTTTGCCATAAAAGCAAGATCGGGAATAACGGTACGGAGCGATCCGGTAATGGCCTCGTACCGGGACCTCTTTGAGGGGGAATTTGCCGGGGATGGGCGGATCCATGAGCTTATGGGTACGGGGCTGCCCCTGGGGACCGTCCCCCTCTCCCTGGAAGAAGCCCGGGAGATCCTGGGATCCGGCCAAAACCACGCCCCGCCCTACCCCGCCCGCCCGGATACGGATGCCCGGAAAAAGGCCGTGGAAACCTTTATCCGGGGGGAACAGCAAGCCCTTTTCACGCTTCGGAAGATCCTCACCGGGGAGATCACGGTCCCGGAAGAACAACGGGAAGAAATCCTGGACCGGGAAAATTACCTTTGGGCCCACTTTCCCGATTGCGCCGGGACCGGGGGCAGGCGGCCTCCTCCGGGGGATATCTCCTTCCTCAAGCGGGTCCGGACGGAAATCGATCCCTTTATCGGGCTTTTGGACCGGGTTTTGGGGGAGCTGGGGAAATGAGCCTCCGCGGGGCACTATCTAAAGGTGAGCCGTAGTTCAGGTTTTACCTATTTCGGGACAGACCTTTCCCCTGAGCGTTTTCGGCTTGAGGAGGACAGGGGCGCCGATTCGGAATCCGGGGCGGATTGGCGCCGCTTATCCGGGCGCGGGGACGGGGAGAAGGGGGAATATGAGGGAAAAAATGGTTTGAAGCGTCGTTTCCCCATACCGGGGTCTGACCCCCGTGTCCGTATCCCCCCATCCCTCACCGGAATCCTCCTCAGGCGCCTCCCCCTCCACTATCCGCGACCCATACCGGTCCCCCCAGATATGCCCGATCCGCCCCTCCGCCCGGTTGTACCGTTGGGCAAACACCTGTTTCAGCCACTTCATGATAGCCGGAAGTTCCAGCCCGTCCGCCGGCTTGATATAAAACGTCAGCCAGTCATCGGCAAGACACAGTCCCCGGACCTCGAAGACAAACCGGCGTTTCGCCTGATGGAACACCCGGGCAAACAGGGCCAAGGCCTTATTGGGGACAGTCGCCGCGGCGCCTGTCCCTAAGCGGAACAGGGGTTCCCGGTTGTTGATACGGGTATGGATTTCATACCACACCCCGTGTTTTAATACCCGTAATGATCTCATAGAAAGTATATGGGCTTGACCGGTCGTTTTGCTTTACTGGGTTGATCAAAAACTTCAGTTTTCAAACAAATTCCGCTCAACCCCCCACAAATCGAAGCAACGGACCGCCAATAGGGGTAAAAATTTGCGGGTCAAGTTTAGCCTTTGGGGAGGGCTTTTTTACGGGTCATATCCGGGGTCAGACCTCAAAGCCCCCTGATTGGGGGGTAGGCGAAGATAAGGGATCCGCCGTAAGCGGCGGGCCCCTTATCTTTAAACTTTGAATTACCGGGCAAGTACTCCGTTGAAGTTTTATCCGTAAGGCTTTATAATAAACTCCTATGGGAGGGGGTAGCCTTCGGCATGGCCGCGGGATAAATTAATCTAAAGGTTCCTTAAAGGAATAAAAGGGGGGGAAAAGGTGACATGGTCGTATACATTCTTAAACGGGTTTTTTTATCCCTGATCACGATTCTTTTTGTTATCTGCCTGACCTATATTTTGATGAATACGGTCCCCGGAGGGCCTTTCCTGGGGGAAAAGGCGATTTCGCCCCGGGTATTGGCGGAATTGGAGGCCAAATACGGCCTGGATAAGCCCCTGCCGGTGCAGATGTGGAACTACATCCGCTCCCTCCTCAAGGGGGATATGGGGGTGTCCCTCAAGATGCAGAAAAACCGGCCGGTGGTGACCATCATCGGGGAAATGTTCCCGGTTTCCGCTCTGGTCGGGATCATCGCCCTGGTCTGGGCGGTTGTGGCGGGGGTGGGCTTGGGATGCCTTGCGGCCTATTCCCGGGGACGCTGGCAGGACAGCCTCCTCCAAATCATCACCACCGCGGGGATCGCCTTCCCCAATTTCGTGTCCGCCACGGTACTCTTGGTCTGTTTTGCCGGGGGGGTGTTCAAGATCTTTCCCACCACGGGTCTTGGCCGGGGGGCCGTCAGTTATGTACTCCCCTGTTTCACCCTGGGGCTTATCCCCATGTGTTCCATCGCCCGGTATACCCGTTCCTCCATGCTGGAGGTCCTGGGGAAGGAGTATATCAAAACCGCCCGGGCCTACGGGCTCCCGGTTCCGGTATTGATCTTTAAACACGCCCTCAGGAACGCCCTGATCCCGGTGATTACCTACCTGGGTCCCGTCACCGCGGCTATCCTCACCGGCGGTTTTGTGGTGGAGACCGTGTTTAATATTCCCGGCCTGGGGCGGTACTTTATCCAGAGTATCAGTAACCGGGACTACCCCCTGATCATGGGGACCACCATCTTTTTTGCCGTCCTGGTGATCGTCATGAGTTTCGCGGTGGACGTGTTGTATAAGCTCATCGATCCCCGGATACAGCTTTCCAATGAGGATGCGTGATATGGAGCCCTTGTTGGAAAGCCCCCTCCCCCCGGGCGCCTTTGAGGAAGCCTCGGCGGAGGAAAAACGTTCCTTTATTCCCCAGCACAAGGGAGTTTCCTATTGGAAAGACGCCTGGCGGCGGCTTAAAAAGAACTATGTGGCCATGGTTTCCCTGGCCGTGATCCTCTTCCTCATCCTTTTTGCCTATGGGGGACCCCTTTTTATCCCCTACCATTATGATGAGCAGATCCGGGGCAGCGCCAACCTGGCGCCCCTGGAATATGCCGAAACCGAGCTGGCCCGGATCGCCGGGGGCGAGAGGATTTTTCCCCACATTTTTGGGACCGATACCCACGGCCGGGACACCTTGGTCAGGATCATGTACGGTACCCGGGTGTCCATGCTTATCGGCATCATGGCCGCGGCCCTGACCCTGGTTATCGGTGTCCTCTACGGTTCCGTGTCGGGCTACCTGGGGGGCCGGGTGGACCTCATCATGATGCGGATCGTGGATGTCATCTATTCGGTCCCGGATGTCCTCGTGGTACTCCTCTTGGCGGTAACCCTCAAACCCCTGCTGGCGGCCTTTGCCGACGCCAACCAGACCAAGCTCCTGGGGAGGCTCGTCATCGTCCTGGGGCCCAGCATCATCGCCATCTTTATGGCCTTCGCCCTGCTCTACTGGACTACCCTGGCCCGGATCATCCGGGGGCAGATCCTCCAGCTCAAGCAGCAGGAGTACGTCATCGCCGCCCGGGCCCTGGGGGCCTCCAACCGGCGGATCATCCTGAAGCACCTGCTCCCCAACTGCGTGGGCCCCCTGGTGGCCGCCACCTGCCTGCAGATCCCCATCGCCATCTTCCTGGAATCCTTTCTTTCCTTTTTGGGGGTGGGGGTCAACGCCCCCATGACCAGCCTCGGGTCCCTGGCTTCGGACGCCTTGGGGGGTATGTACACCTATACCTACCGGCTGATCATTCCGGCGGCTATTTTAAGCGTCATGATCCTGTCCTTCAATCTTTTTGGGGACGGCCTGCGGGATGCCCTGGACCCACGGCTTAAAAAATAGGAGGAAGGGATGGCGGAAAAAAAACTTTTGGAAGTGCGGGACCTGCGGGTTTCCTTTTTTACCCCCGTGGGGGAGGTGAAAGCCGTGGGGGGTATTTCTTATGATCTTAATTACGGGGAAGTGATGGGGATCGTGGGGGAATCCGGGTCCGGGAAAAGCGTGGAAGCCTATTCCATCCTGGGGATCCTGGAATCCCCCGGCCGGGTGGTGGGGGGGTCGGTGTCCTTTGAGGGGCAGGACCTCTTTGCCTTAAGCCCCAGGGATATGGAAAGGCTCCGGGGCAGCCGGATGAGCATGATCTTCCAAAACCCCATGGAAAGCCTTAACCCGGTATACACCATCGGCAACCAGCTCGTGGGGGTCCTCCGGGAGCACAACCGGGAGGTTTCCCTTTCCCAGGCCCGGAGCCGGGCCCTGGAGATGCTGCGCCTGGTGGGGATCACCAACCCGGAACGGCGGATGAAGCAGGACCCCCACGAGCTTTCCGGGGGGATGCGCCAGCGGGTGATGATCGCCATGGGGCTCATCTGCGAACCCCAACTGCTCATCGCCGATGAACCCACCACCGCCCTGGATGTAACCATCCAGGCCCAAATTCTGGAACTGATGAAGTCCATCCGGAGGAAAACCCGGATGGCGGTGATCTTTATCACCCACAACCTGGCCGTGATCGCCGAAATCTGCGATACCGTTTCGGTGATGTACGGAGGGCATATCGTGGAACAGGGGACGGTGGGGGATATTTTCTACCGTCCCGCCCATCCCTATACCCAGGGGCTGCTCCGTTCCATGCCCCGGATCGATGAGGAACAGGGGGAACGGCTCATTCCCATTGAGGGAACTCCCATCAATATGCTGGACCCCAACCCGGGCTGCCCCTTCGCCCCCCGGTGCGGCCGGTGTATGAAGATCTGCCTTACCCGGTTCCCCCCCCGGAGTTCCACCGGCGGGAGCCACCGGGTCTACTGTTGGCTGCCGGCCGCGTCCCGCGGTTCCGCCGGCGCCGAAACCGGGGCCGTTTCCAAAGAAACGGTGGAGGCCGGTCATGAATAAGGTGCCCCTGATACATCTGGAAAATCTCAAGAAATACTTCCGGGTCAAGGAAAGTTGGGGGAAGATAAAGTATATCCACGCCGTTGAGTCCGTGCCCCTGGACATCCGGGAGGGAGAAACCCTGGGTCTCGTGGGGGAATCGGGCTGCGGAAAGACCACCCTGGGGCGGACCGTCCTGCGGCTCTATGAGCCTACCGGGGGGAAGATCTTCTTTAAGGGGGAAGACATCACCCATGCGGATATGCTGCCCTTCCGGCGGAAGATGCAGATCATCTTCCAGGACCCCTCGTCGTCCCTGAACCCCCGGATGACCGTGGGGGAAATTGTCGGGGAACCCCTGGACATTCATAAACTGGCGGTCTCCCGGGAAGAACGGAAGGATCGGATCAGGGGCCTTCTGGAACGGGTGGGGCTGAACAGCGAACACGCCAACCGGTATCCCCACGAATTTTCCGGGGGACAGCAGCAGCGGATCGGCATCGCCCGGGCCTTGGCGGTGGAGCCGGAATTTATCGTCTGCGATGAACCGGTCTCCGCCCTGGACGTATCGATTCAATCCCAAATTGTGAATATGCTGGAGGATATGCAGGCGGAATTGGGCCTGACCTACCTGTTTATCGCCCACGACATATCGGTGGTGCGCCATATTTCCCGGCGGATCGCCGTGATGTACCTGGGGTACCTGGTGGAACTGGCTGAAAGCTACGAGCTGTACAAAAACCCCCTCCATCCCTATACCAAGTCCCTGCTCCAGGCGGTTCCTGTCCCGGACCCGGACCTTACCCGGTCCCGGAAGCGGACCATCCTGGAGGGGGAAATCCCCAGTCCCATGGAATCTCCGCCGGGCTGCCGGTTTCACACCCTCTGTCCGGCGGCGAAAAAACAATGCGCCGAAGCGGCGCCGGAATTGCGGGAGGCCGCGCCGGGCCATGAGGTAGCCTGTTGGGGGCCATAGGCCCTTTTAGGCCCCTGTAAGGGGGGCGGCAGGGAGAGAGGGCCGTTCCCCCCTTCGCCTGCCCCTGGTAGGCGAAGGAGGGCGCCGCGCGTTCCCAGGGGTCCGTCCTCCGAGGGCCTGAAACCCCCTGGGGGGCGTAGATAGCGGCCAAGGGAGCGGGATTTCCGCCTAGGCGGGAAAATGACAGCAGCCAAGGCCGGAATGGCTCCCGCCTTGGCGGGAATTATAAAACCCCCTTCGGGGGTACAGGAGGATTTTTATGAAAAATAAAACCCTATCGGCGTGCCTGGCCCTTTTAGCGGCCCTGGCACTGATGAACTGCGGCGGCAAAAGCGGCGGCGGAGCCGCCCAAACCCAGACAACGCCGGCCCAGGTTACCGTCGTCGTCGGCTCGGAACCGAACACCATCGATCCCGCCCTGAACTCGGCGGTGGACGCGGCGATGTATTTAAGCCACGCCTTTGAGGGGCTCTACAAATACGTGGACAACGGACAGGGCCGCGCCCAGGCCGTTCCCGGCCAGGCGGTGGAGGCCCCGCAAAAAACGGTAAACCCCGACGGTACCGTGGTGTACGTGTACACCCTGCGGGATAACCTTACCTGGTCCGACGGCAAGGCCCTGGCCGCCGCGGATTTTGTCTACACCTGGCAGCGCCTGGTTGACCCCGCCACCGCCGCGGACTACAGCTACATGATCGACATGGTCCAAAACGCCAACGAGATCATGGCCGGTGAAAAGGATAAAAGCGAGCTGGGTATCCGGGCGGTCAACGACAAGACCCTGGAGATCACCCTGACCTACGACTGCCCCTTCTTTGACGAAATCGCCTGTTTTCCCGCCACCTTCCCGGTCCGCAGGGACGTTATCGAAAGCGCCGGGGATCAGTGGACCTTCAGCCCCTCCACCTATATCAGTAACGGCCCCTACCGTATGAAGGAATGGGTCCACAACAGCTACCTGCTTTTTGAAAAAAATCCCCATTATTACGCACCCGTGGCGGACGGGCCGGACAATCTGCGCTTTGCCCTGATGGACGACGACAACGCCATCCTGGCGGGCTTCAAGAGCGGGGAACTGGACTTTATCGAGAACATCCCGGTGGACGAAATTCCCTCCCTCCTCGCGTCGGGGGAACTCAAGATCGCCGACTACCTGGGGACCTACTATGTCAGCATCAACACCCAGCGGGCCCCCTTTACCGATCCCCGGGTACGGAAGGCCTTTACCCTGGCCATAGACCGGGACTATATCGTCAACCAGATCACCCGGACCGGGCAGAAACCGGCCTCGGGCTTTGTCCCCGCGGGTATGGCCGACGCCGAGGCGGGGAGCGATTTCCGTAAAACCGGCGGGGATTATTACCACATCGACCCCGCGGATTACGAGAAGAACGTGGCCGAGGCAAAGCGGCTCCTGGCCGAAGCGGGTTATCCCGGCGGGGCGGGCTTCCCGGTGGTGGAATACATCTACAACACCAACGACGCCCACCGGGCCATCGCCGAAGCCCTGCAGGATATGTGGCGCACCGCCCTGGGAGTAACGGTTACTTTAAGCAACCAGGACTGGGCGGTGTTCCTGGACACCCGCAAAACCGGCGGCTACAGCATTGCCCGGGACGGCTGGATCGGGGACTACAACGACCCCATCAACTTCCTGGATATGTTTATCTCAGGCGGGGGCAACAACAACTCCCAGTATAAAAACCCGGAGTACGACCGGCTTATCGCCGCCGCCAAGGGGACGGCGGTTCAGGCGGACCGGATGCGTTACCTCCACCAGGCGGAGGACCTCCTCGTGGGCGCCGATTACGCGGTGGGCCCCATCTATTTCTACACCCAGATGTATATGATGAACCCCGCCCTGAGCGGTATGTACTACACCCCCCTGGGTTACTTCTTCTTCACCAATGTGAAGGGAGCGAAATAGACCCGCCGGGGCTAAAGGGTGAAGCGGACGGCGCCGCGGCGCTTTCCGCTTCGTGGTTTTTAGTTTTTTTCCTCCCGCCTGACCCGCTGCCAAAGTACGGCTTTCAAATGAAAGCTCGTATGGCTCGCGGTTGACTTTTGGCGGGGGTTATAGTTCCAGTTTCATGTCCTCCGGTTTTATCCATCCCGCTTTACGCATCAGCTCCGAAACCCCCAGGGCGATAAGGGCGGGGAGTACAAAACAGACGAGCAGAATGAGAAGCAGCAGGATGAGAGGGGCCGTGGTTTCCCGCATGGTGATCCAGGTGGTGATGGGCCCCACGAGTCCGCTGGTCCCCATGCCGCTGCCCAGGGGGCTGTTCTGCATTTTCAAGACCACCGTCGCCAGAGGGCCGGTGATCACCGATGCCGCCACCGCCGGTAAAATAATCCGGGGATGGCGCAGGATATTCGGCACCTGGAGCATGGAGGTTCCCAGCCCCTGGGACAAAAAGCCGGCGATGCCGTTTTCCCGGTAGCTGGCCACCGCGAAGCCGATCATGTGGGCGCAGCACCCCGCGGTAGCCGCCCCCCCCGCAAGGCCCGAAAGCCCCAGCATGATCGCCAGGGCCGCGCTGGAGATGGGGGCGGTGAGGATGACGCCCATGATCGCCGATACGGCGATACCCATGGGGAAGGGCCGCAGCATGGTCATGCGGTTGACGAGATCCCCAATGCCGGTCATAAAAGACGCCAGGGGGGGGCCGACCAGGGTACCGGCCAGGGCCCCGATCAGGATGGTCGCCGCCGGTACCACGAGGATATCCAGCTTTGTTTTCCCCGCCAGAAAGGAGCCCGCTTCAACCCCCAGCACCGCCGCGACATAGGCGCCCAGGGGCCCCGCGGAAATACCCCCCACCGAGGCGGAATAACCGATTGCCCCGGCGGCGGCGGCGGCGTACAGGGCCAGGGGCGGGGCCTTGAGGGAAAAACCGATTGCCACGGCGATGGCCGCCCCGACCAGGGGAGACTTGGCCCCGGTGATGTCGATGATGGCCGCGGCAAAGGAGAAACGGCTCAATCCCGACAGGTTAAAAACCTGGGTAAGAATGGTCCCGATAATCAGGGAGCTAAAAAGCCCCAGGGCCATGGCGCCCAGGGCGTCCACGATGTACCGCTTGATAAAAATTCTCCCCCACTGAGAAAGGCCGGTTTGTTTCATTCAAAACTCCGTAAATTCAAATTTTGGAAACAGAATGAACTAATAAGAGAATATATTCAATAGTAGTAAAAAAATATCGATATAAACGGAACCAAAAATCCTGGTACGGGTAATTCAGGGCAGGTTGAGGATCTTCCCCCTATGATTGCTGTCCATAGTATGCCCCGGGACCGTGTTTGCGTTCCCAGTGTTTGTTGATGATATGTTCCGGGAGGGATTCCGCCGCCGGATTGAGGATGAGGGTGTAGAGCGCCATCCTGCAGATCTCCTCCAGTACCACGCCGTGATAGATCGATTGGGCGGCGGTTTTGCCCCAGGTAAAGGGGCCGTGTCCGGCCACCAGGACCATGGGCGTATGGGCAGGATCGATGCGGCTTTTTTTGAAGGTCTCTACGATAAGATTTCCGGTTTCCAGTTCATAATCGTTTTTTACCGCCTCCGCGCTCATAAAACCGGTGCAGGGGACGGGATGAACGCCGTGATCCGCGTGGGTGGTGCCGAAAACAGGCAGGGGCTTCCCCGCCTGAGCCCAGGCAACGGCGAAGGCCGAATGGGTATGGGTTATACCGCCCAAGCCCGGAAATTCCCGGTATAACACCCGGTGGGTGTTGGTATCCGACGAGGGCCTGTGGGAACCCTCAAGGACCTTTCCCTCCAGATCGACGATCACCATGGAAGCCGCGGTCAGATCTTCATACTCGACCCCCGACGGTTTGATGGCAAAAACCCCCCGGGAAGGATCAAAGGCGGATACGTTCCCCCAGGTATAGACGGCCAGATTCCGCCGGGGAATCTCCCGGTTCGCTTCAAAGGCTTCTTCCCGCAGAGTCTTGTATTTATCCATATTAATCCTCCCCCGCCAGCGGGTTTTATGCCCCTAAAGGGCGGCCCCCTGGGAATATACGGCTCCCCCCTTCGCCCCCCATAGGGGGGTTCAAGCCCCCGGAGCGCGTACTCTTTAGAACGAGCGGCTCCCTCCTTCGCCCCCTCATAGGGGGTTTCAGGCCCCCGGAACACGTACCCCTTAGAACGAGCGGCTTCCTCCTTCGCCCATCAGGGACAGGCGAAGGAGGAAGCGGGATTACCCGCTCCAGGGCCCTAAAAGGGCCTATGGCCCCCTATGGGGGGTTTCAGGTCCCCGGAACGCGTACCCCTTAGAACGAGCGGCTTCCTCCTTCACCCTCCAGGGACAGGCGAAGGAGGAAGCGGGATTTTCTTGGGGGAACCCGCTCCAGGGGCCTAAAAGGGCCTATGGCCCCCTATGGGGGGCCGACCAATAGGCCTCGGCCCAGCGCAGTTCTTCCCGCAATCTCGCCGGTTTGGTATCCCGGTCGATAAGGACGAATTCGATACCCGCCATCTCCGCCCAGTCCCGAAAATACTCCGCGCTGAGGGCGCCGGTATAGACCGAGTGATGGGCCCCCCCGGCGATGATCCAGGATTCGGCGGCCTCCCGCATCGTGGGATAGGGCCTCCAGAGGGCCCGGGCTACCGGAAGACGCGGCATCGCTTCCTCGATCCGGATCGCTTCGATTTCGTTGACGATCATTCTGAACCGGTCCCCCAGGTCAACCAGGGTCGCCAGCAGGGCGGGCCCCGGGGCCGCGTCAAATACCATCCGGGCCGGAGCGGCTTTGCCCCCTATCCCCAGGGGATGTACCTCAATCCGGGGCTTTCCCGCCGCGATGGAAGGGCATACCTCCAGCATGTGGGCCCCCAGGGCCGCCTCCCGGCCGGGCTCGAAATGGTAGGTATAATCTTCCATAAAAGAGACCCCTCCGGGAAGGTCGGCGGCCATGACCTTGGCGGCCCGGACCAGCATGGACTGTTTCCAGTCCCCCTCGGCGCCGAAGCCGTAGCCCTTTTCCATAAGCCGCTGACAGGCAAGCCCGGGGAGCTGGGGGAGGCCGTGGAGGTCCTGGAAGGTGGTGGTGAAGGCCCCGGCGCGTTCCCCCTCCAGCAGGGCGTTCAGGGCGATCTCGATCTTCGCCTGCCCGGTTACGGCATTCCGTTTTGCTCCGGGATTACGGAGATCCGGCGCCAGTTCATAGGCGGCTTCATATTCGTTGACCAGCTTTTCCGCCGCCCCGTCGCTCACCGCGTTGAAACGCTCCGCCAGATCCCCGATTCCCCAGGTGTTGACCTGCCAGCCGAATTTGATCTGGGCCTCCACCTTGTCCCCTTCGGTAACCGCCACTTCCCGCATATTGTCCCCCAGCCGCAGGACCACCGAGCGCTCCCCGTCCAGGCGGGCGGCGGCGGCCCGCATCCAGACCGCGATACGGCGGCGCAGGTCTCCGTCCTGCCAAAACCCGGCCGCCACCTTCCGGGGGAGCCGCATCCGCGCGTATATATAGCCGTGTTCCCGGTCTCCGTGGGCGGACTGGTTCAGGTTCATGAAATCCATGTCGATACTTGCCCAGGGGATGTCCCGGTTGAACTGGGTGTGGAGATGGAGGATGGGTTTTTTATTGAGCGCCAAACCGGCTATCCACATCTTTGACGGGGAGAAGGTATGCATCCAGGTGATGACGCCGGCGCAGGAAGAAGCGGCATTGGCCTCCTCAAAAATCTTCCGTATGCCCTCCGGGGACTTGGCCACGGGCTTCAGGACCACCCTGCCGGGAATGGCCGCCTCCGCGTCAAACCCCTCCGCCATGATCCGGGCGTGTTCCGCCACCTGCTTCAGGGTTTCTTCCCCATAGAGGTCCTGACTGCCGGCAATGAACCAAAATTCAAATTGTTTAAGATCAAACATGATTAACACCTCACGCTTCAGATAAATTTGCTGCGGCCCAGTCAATAACGGCCGGGCGGTTCCCGTTTTCAGAACTTCCCTTTACATAAAAGGGCCTATGACCCCCCGCTTATTTTACGCTGCGCGTTTTTGAATAGTGGGGTTTAGGCCCCTGGAGTACGGCTCCCTTAGAACGCCCGGCGCCCCCTTCGCGGGCGCAGATAGCGGCCGAGGGAGCGGGATTCCCTTAATCCGCCCCGCTATGGGGGCATAAAAGGGCCTATGGCCCCCCCGCTTATTTTGCGCTGCGCGTTTTTGAATAGTGGGGTTTAGACCCCTGGAGTACGGCTCCCTTAGAACGCCCGGCGCCCCCCTTCGCGGGCGCAGATAGCGGCCGAGGGAGCGGGATTCCCTTAATCCGCCCCGTTACGGGGGCATAAAAGGGCCTATGGCCCCCCGCTTATTTTGCGCTGCGCGTTTTTGAATAAAGGTCAAAAGCCACCGCCGCCAGCAACACAAAGCCCTTAATCGCCTGCTGCCAATCGGTGCTGACCCCCAGGATGGACATCCCGTTGTTCAGGATACCGATAAAGAGGCCCCCCACGACCGCCCCGATGATGGTCCCAATACCGCCGGATACCGCCGACCCCCCCACGTAACAGGCAGCGATGGCGTCCATCTCAAAGTTTTGCCCTGCCTTCGGCGTAGCCGCGTTAAGCCGGGCGGCGAAGACCACTGCGGCTATGGAGGCAAGCACCGCCATATTGGTGTATATCCAGAACATCACCCATTCGGTTTTAACCCCCGAAAGTTTTGCCGCCTTGGCGTTCCCCCCCAGGGCATAGATATGCCGGCCCTGGACCGTCTTGGAGGCGACAAACTGATACGCGACGATAAGCACCCCTAAGACCACCAGAATATTCGGCAAGCCCCGGTAGAGGGCAAATACCACGGTAAAGGCCATGAGGACTACGGCAACGGCCGCGAGCTTCGCTATCCAGACACCCCGGGGAAGCAAATCGAAGTTATACTCCCGCTGCTTTTTACGCTTGCGGATCTCGTTTGCGATGATGAAGGCCACAATCACCAGCCCTATGACAATGGAAAAGAGATGGAGGGTCGTGCCCCCTATGGTAAGGCCCCCTAAGGGATCGGGAATATACCCGGAAGCTATCACCTGGAATTCCCTGGGGAAGGGCGCCTTGGTCTGGCCCTGCATAATAACCTGCCCGAGGCCCCGGAACATCAGCATCCCCGCCAGGGTCGCGATAAAGGGGGGGACGTGGACAAAGGCAATCCAGAAACCCTGCCACATGCCGATTGCCGCTCCGATGAGGAGGGCGACGAACATGACCAGGAAGGGATTCAGGCGCATGTCCACGATCATCACCCCGCACACCGCCCCCACGAAACAGACAATGGAGCCTACCGACAGGTCCACATTGCCGGTAAGGGTACAGAGGAGCATCCCCACCGCCAGGATGAGGACGTAACTGTTCTGGAGCACGAGGTTGGTGAGGTTCACCGGCCGGAAGAAAATACCGTTGGTCAGGATACCGAAGAAAATCATCGCCACCGCCATGGCGATTACCATGCCGTATTGCCGCGAATTCTTCTTTAACAGTACAAATAAGTTATTCATCGTATCTCCCTCTTGCCGCAGCTTCCCCAAAACTGAAGTTTTAGGAAAACCTCAGTTGGATAAAATATGTCCCATGATTGCTTCCTGGGTGGCGGTTTTGCCCTCCAGTTCAGCGGTGATCCGCCCCTCGCTCATCACGTAAATCCGGTCGCTCATACCGATAATTTCCGGCATCTCGCTGGATATAAGCAAACAGGCGATGCCCTGGGCGGCCAGATTGTTGATGATCGTGTATATCTCGTGTTTAGCCCCCACGTCAATGCCCCGGGTCGGTTCGTCCAGGATGAGGATCCGGGGATCCGAGAAGAGCCATTTGGCCAATACCACCTTTTGCTGGTTTCCCCCGGAAAGGTTCCCCGCGAGTTGCAGGATCGACGGCGTTTTGGTATTGAGTTTTTTACGGTAATCCTCCGCGGCGAGGATCTCCTCGTGTTCGTTAATCACGCTGCCCCGGGCGATTTTTTTCAGTTTCGCCAGGGTGGTGTTTTCTTTGACGGTCCCGATCAGCACAAGGCCGAATTCCTTTCGGTCCTCGGTCATGTAGGCGAGGCCCTGTTCAATCGCCTTGGGAATTGAATTGAGGCTCACTTCCCTGCCGTCGATAAAAATTTGTCCGCTGATGTTCTCGCCGTAATACTTGCCGAAAATGCTGGTGGCCAATTCGGTACGCCCCGCTCCCACGAGGCCGGCCAGGCCCACCACTTCCCCGGCCCGCACGGCAATATTCACCTGGTCCAGCTTCTTCCGCTCGGGATTGTCGGGGTTATAGACCGTCCAGTCCCGCACCTCAAACACCACCTCCCCGACGGGATGGTTCCGTTTGGGGAAACGGTCGGTGATTTCCCGGCCCACCATCCCCTTGATGATCCGGTCTTCGCTGATAGAGGCCCTGCCCTCCGGATCCCGTTCCACCTCCAGGGTCTCAATGGTTTTACCGTCCCGGAGAATGGTGATGTTATCCGCTACCGCCGCCACTTCGTTGAGTTTATGGGAAATCAGCACCGATGAAATATTATGCTGATCCCGCAGTTCCCGCAGGATCCGCAGCAAATGTTCGCTGTCGTTCTCGTTGAGCGCCGAGGTAGGTTCGTCCAGGATCAGGATCTTGGCATCCTTTGCCAGGGCCTTGGCGATTTCCACCAACTGCTGTTTTCCCACCCCCAGCTTATTCACCGCCATATTGGGGTTTTCATCGAGCCCCAATTTCCGCATATAGATAAGGGCGTCATCCCTCGTTTTATCCCAGTTAATGATATTGTATACCGCCCGCTCGTCCCCCAGGAAAATATTCTCCGCGATGGAAAGGTAGGGACTGAGGGCCAATTCCTGATGAATGATCACGATCCCGGTCTTTTCGCTTTGTTTGATATCGCTAAAGGCGCAGGGACGGCCCTCAAACACGATCTCCCCCGTATAGCTGCCGTGGGGATATACCCCGGAGAGAATTTTTACCAGGGTGGATTTTCCCGCGCCGTTCTCGCCCACCAGGGCGTGTATCTCCCGTTGTTTTACCAGGAGATTGACCTTGTCCAGGGCCACCACACCGGGAAAGGTCTTGGTGATATTTTTCATCTCAAGCAAGGCGGCTTGATTCAGCATAAACGCTCCTTGGGGGGGGCCATAGGCCCTTTCATAGCGGGGAGCGGCGGGCACTCCGGGGGGCGTGTATAAATATACGCAAAGGGTCAGACCCCACCCTCAGTTTTGCATAAATATACCCAAAGGGTCAGACCCCGTCCGTATATTTATACATATACCCTTTCGGCCCCCCCCGCCATCGCCCTGTACGGCGGGAAGGGCCGCCGCTTTCTGCCGTATAGAAAAGGGCCTCCGGCCCCTAGAGGCCGAGTTCCGCGGCGGTGTGATACCCGGTATCAATCACGTCCTTCTGGACATTATCCTTGGTAACAATAACGGAATCAAGCAGCAGGGACGGAACTATTTTGGCGCCGTTGTGGTAACTCTTGGTATCCAGCCCCGTCGGGGTCTTGCCCTGCATGAGGGTATCCACCAGGGTAACCGTCGCGGCCCCCAGGGAGCGGGTGTCCTTCAACACCGTGGCATATTGCTCGCCGGCAAGAATGGACTTGACGGAAGCCACGATGCAGTCCTGGCCGCCCACTAGGGGGAGGGGTTTCCCGGGGGTGCTGCCGTACCCGACGGCTTTGCAGGCTTCCAGACAGGACAGGCTGATGGGGTCGTAGGGGGAGAGGATCCCGTTCAGTACCACATCCCCGGAGTAGTAGGCCGAGAGCAGATTCTCCATGCGCTTCTGGGCTTCCGCGGCGTCCCAACGCAGGGTGCCGATTACGGCCCGGTCTATTTGGCCTGAGGGGACCTTGAGTACCCCCCGGTCGAAGTAGGGTTTGAGCTTATCCATGGCCCCCTGATAGAAGCCCACGGAGTTGTTGTCGTCCGGAGAACCGGCAAACAATTCGACGATCACCGGCTTTGCGGCAACGGCCTGATCCAGCTTGAGGCCGGTAATCAGGATATCCCCCATTTGGCCGCCGACCTTGTAGTTGTCGAAGGAGACGTAATAGTCCACATTGGGGGACTGCATCAGCAGCCGGTCATAGGAAATGACGGGGATTTTCGCGGCGGCGGCGTTGGCGAGCTGGTTGGAGAGGGCCGAGCCGTCGATGGACGCGATAACCAGAATTTTTACCCCCTTGGTGATCATGTCGTCGATCTGGCGGGTCTGGGTGGCGATGTCGTCATCGGAATACTGGAGGTCCACGGTATAGCCTAATTTTTCCAGGCCCTCCTTAACCGCGTTGCCGTCCTTAATCCAGCGTTCCTCCGATCGGGTGGGCATGACAACGCCGATTAAGCCCTTTCCGGCCGTACTCTGGCTGCTTCCGCCCGCAAAGACCGCTCCTGCCGCGGCACACAGCACTAAAACCGTCATGAGAATCCTTTTCACGCGCTTCATATTCTTCCTCCATTTAAAATAATGCGTGAACGTACACTCATGCGTGTTCGTTCACGTTGCGTTTACGAACACATTATATAACGGAAATTTTCGGCTGTCAACAAAATTCTTTAAAATCTTCAATTCGGAATATGATATCCGACCCTTCCATGGTTACACATAGGCAAGCACCCCTTGTAGATTAATTCTGACGGTTTCAGGCAGCATGGCATAGAGGTTAATGAACTCAAG
>JAIRMO010000052.1 GCA_031258625.1 Spirochaetaceae bacterium
GAAAGTGGTTTGGATCGCCGTTTCTCCATACCGGGGTCTGACCCCGATGTCCGTTTCCCCCTGCCCTACTCCGGACTTCTTCTCCGGCCCCTCCTCCCCTACCGGCTCCCCCTCCAGTATCCACGACCCATACCGGTCCCCCCAAATATGTCCGATCCGGCCCTCCGCCCGGTTGTACCGCTGGGCGAACACCTGTTTCAGCCACTTCATGATTGCCGGAAGTTCCAGCCCGTCCGTCGGCTTGATATAAAACGTCAGCCAGTCATCCGCAAGACAGAGCCCGCGGACCTCGAAAACGAACCGGCGTTTCGTCTCCCGGAACACCCGGGCGAACAGGGCCAGGGCCGTATTGGGGACAGTCGCCGCGGCGCCTGTCCCTAAGCGGAACAGGGGTTCCCGGTTGTTGATACGGGTACGGATTTCGTACCACACCCCTTGTTTCAGTATCCGTAATGATCTCATGGAAAGTATATGCGCTCGGCGGGCGTTTTGCTTTAGTACACCATTCGGAAATTTCAGTTTTTAAATAAATTCCGCGGTTTAAGGTTTTTGGCAACCCCGGGGGTTACCCCGGGGTTTGTGGTTCCCCCTTTTTCCCGTGAATACCCAGCCGGGCGGCCTTGGCAAAAATATTTTCCAGGTACCGGGCTTCTCCGGCGTTTAAGGCGGCCCGGGAAAAGATGTCCCGGAAAAAACGTCCCTGGTCTTCCCTGCCGGGGTGTTGATAAAAACCCAGGGATTCAAGGGAACAAACCACCGATTGGGTCAGGGCATTTATCCGGTTTTGGTCCAGGGGGTCCCAGCGGCCCTTCGGCTCCTCCCGGGCCGGGCCGAGGGCGGTAAAAAGCTCATAGGCGTAGATCTGAACCGCATGGGAAAGGTTCAGGGACGGGAAGGCCCCGTCCGCGGGGATGTGGGAGGCGAGGTTGCAGGACCGGAGTTCCCGGTCCTAAAGGCCGGTCCGTTCGTTGCCGAAAACCAGCGCCGCCGGACCGGGCCGATCCCGGAGGTAGGCCGCCGCCTCCCGGGGGGTCATGGTAACGGATTTCCGGCGGCGGCCCCGGCGACGGGTGGTCCCGATCACCAGGGAACAGTCCGCCGCCGCGGCTTCCAGGGTGTCGAATACCCGGGCCTGGTCCCAGACATCCCCGGCATGGACCGCCCGGGCCCGGATAAGCCCTTCGTCCATGGGGACCGGCGAGACCAGCCGCAGCCGGGACAGCCCCATGTTTTTGAGGGCCCGGCAAACCGCCCCGGTGTTCCCCGGTTCCGAGGGCCGGCAGAGGATAAAAATCAGATCCGAAAGCTCCATGGTTTTATATTATCCCAAGATGGTGTATAATAGAAGTATGGAAAGGATATTCTCCGGGAAGAAGGCCCTGGTGATAGGCGGGACCGGGGGTATCGGAAAGGCGGTGGCTCTCAGGCTGGGGGCCCGGGGCGCACGGGTGTTTATCCAGGGGGGCAGCTCCCCGGAGCGGCTGGAAGGGACGGTGAAGGTCATCCGGGACGCCGGGGGGGAGGCGGAGGGGTTCCTCTGCGACGCGGCCCTCCCGGAGAGCGCGGCGGATATCCTGGGGCGGGTCCCGTCCCCGGATATCCTGGTCTGTGCCTGGGGACCCTACAAACGGGCCGCTCTGGACGAACTCAGCGCCCGGGACTGGCTTTTCTTAACGGTAAACAATTTGGCCCTTCCGGGTATTTTGATTTCTTCGGTATTGGGGGATATGATACGTAAAAAATGGGGGCGAATCCTCCTCTTTGGGGGTACCAATACCGATACCATCCGGGGGTTTTCCACCACCGCCGCCTATTCGGCGGCGAAAACCGCCCTGGGGGTGGTGGCAAAATCCGTGGCGCTTACCGCGGGACCCCATGGGGTAAGCTGTAATGTGGTGTGTCCGGGCCTTACGGATACGGAATACACCGGTGAAGACGCCGGAAATTACAACCGGGAACGGAGCCCCGGAGGAATTCCCCTCAATTCTTCCGAGATCGCCGACCTGGCGGTACAAATTTTGGAACATTCTCCGGTAAATGGGGCGATAATTCCTATTGATCGGGGATTAAAACTATGAAAGACGGGGATAAAATTCTCTGAGCCGGGTTTTTTATTTGACAAAATTTTAGCAAACCATTACTATACTGATTGTAGGGTGAGGCTATTGTTATTTTAATGCTTTTATGATAGAGTTTGCTGTTCCTTTGAGTTCAGAGAGTCGATTGAAGGGTGAGTCATGACGAATAATGAAATTGTTCATGGATTTGATGAAGAAAAAGACGAAAGCCTTAAAATAAAACTTCAGAAAGTTGATGGAGTTGAAGGCTGTCTGATAGTGGCTTTGTCAGGATATATCGACACTTATAATTCTAGTTACTTTCAAAAGCGGATTGCCAAGGTGGTGGAGAACGGTTTCACCAAATTGATTTTTCACTGCGGCGGCCTCAATTATGTGTCTTCTACGGGAATCGGTTCATTTACCGCTTTTCTTAAGTCCGTAAGGCCCCGGGGGGGGGATTTGGTTCTATTGGAGATCCAGCCCAAGGTGTATGAGGTGTTTCAGCTTTTGGGTTTTTCCCAATTTTTCAATATTAGGGATACCTTAAACGATGCGATGAGTTTTTTCCGTACCGGTGATGCGGCGGGATCGACGGCCACTTTCCCCAAAATATTCGGCTGTCCTATTTGTTCCAAAAAATTGAAGGCGATAAAACCGGGCCGTTTTCGCTGTTCCGAGTGTAAAACCATCCTCGCCATTGATAATGCCGGACAGGTGTTTTTAGGATAATCCTGGTACCAGGAAATAACCTCCGTTTGGAAGGATAGGCCATGGCGGTAAACAAAATTGAGCAGTACCTTATTGATATGATGGTTAGTTATAGGGAGATCGGCAAAAATATGTGGCTTCTGGAGGATGGGGAACACGATTTGGAAGCGGTAGCCATTGCCTATGATGATCCCCTGGTGGTGTTTCAGGTAACGGTAATGGAGGTTCCCCCGAAAAAACGGCTTGAATTGTTTACCAAATTGCTTGAATTAAACGCCCGGGATATACTCCATGGGGCTTATGCCTTGGAAGATAATAAGGTTATTTTGATTGATACCTTGGAATACGCCGGTATGGATTTTACGGAATTTAGGGCTACCCTGGATGCTTTTGGCTTGGCCTTAACCCAGCATTATCCTATTCTTTCATCCTTTAGGGGATAGGGATTCCCTATGCCGTTCCGCAGGAGGTCAAAAAAATGGGAATTTTTTCACGGTTAAAAACGCTTATCGCCTCAAATATTAATGATGTTATAAACAAGGCCGAGAAACCGGAAAAGATGCTCAATCAACTGCTTATTGAGATGAATGAACAGTTGATCGAATCCAAAAAAGCCGTTGCCCTGGCCATTGCCGATGAAAAAAAACTTGAGCGGGAAATGCAAAATCAGGAGGCCCAGGCCGGGGAGTGGGAACGGAAGGCCGTGTTGGCGGTACAGGCCGGCAAGGACGATCTTGCCAAGGAAGCCCTGCTGCGAAAACAGGAATACGATAACGCCTTTGGGGAGTATAAAAAGCAGTGGGAGGCCCAAAAAAACTCCGTGGGGCAGCTCAAGGAAGCCCTCAGGGAGCTTCAAAATAAGATTGAAGAAGCCCAGCGGAAAAAGAACCTCCTCATTGCCCGGGCAAAACGGGCCGAGGCCCAGCAGAAAATTCAAAGTACCATTTCCAGTGTTTCCGGCAACCGGACCGCCTTTGACGCCTTTGACCGTATGGCCCAGAAGGTGGACCAGATGGAGGCTCAGGCCGAGGCCGCCAAGGAACTGGAGGATTTTTCTTCCGGATCGGACTTGGAGAAACGGTTTGCGGAATTGGAAAAATCCGATGCCTCCGCGGATATTATGCTCCTGGAATTAAAGGAAAAAATGAAGGCCCTCCCGGAAAAACCCGAATAGGATGGGGTGGTTTGAACAATGGCCCTCATTGTTAATTACTTGTGGATAAAATGTTTATAAAATTTGGAAAACCTTTGGAGTGTATCTGTTTTTATACAGCTTTTGAATGTAAATTGCCGAAACAAAAAGCCGTATTTGTATTTTCTTATAATACAATGAGTTATAGTTTTATATTCTTGAATTAATCGTTTTTGTTCGTTAATTTATGAAAAAAAATACAATTATAGATACGGGGTGTTAAATTTAATATAATATTTGGCTGTGGATAACCTGTTGACAACTAAGACTTTTCCCGAAACCGGCCGGGTTTTGGGGCAAATCCCCAATGTCTAAAAATTAATACCCTTGCAATCGATGTTTTCCCATGTTAGGCTAAAAAGGTGAAAAAGATCGCGCGGCTGATATTCTTTTTTTGCTTCTGGTTTATGGCGGTATTTTTGTGTACCGTGGCTTTACGATGTCTTTTGGCGTGGGAGGACGCGGCGTTGCGTGTTCCCGCCGGTTCCGGGGTGTTGCCGCCGAAATTTATCTCCACCGTCTGGGTTTCACTGCCCGGGGGCTTGTATATCGCCCTGTTGCTTTCTCTCAGTTATGCCTTCCGGAAGCGGATCCGCGCGCTGATAGCCCGCCTGATTTTGTTCGTCCTGGCCCTGCTTTTTACCCTGAGTATATCCCTGGGCCTCTCCCGGTTTCCGGGGAGCTCCTTCCCGGAGGGTGGACAAAACCTCTCCACCCTGGGCAGATCGGGGCTTTTGTTGTCCGAGGCCGATACGGTGATGGTTCTGCTGGAAGACCCTGCCGCCCGGGACGGTTCCCGGGTGGTTTCCATACCGGGGCGATCCCTCATCTATCAGGAAGTACCCCTGGGTCCGGGTAATACCATCCTGAGCCTGCCGCCAGTTTTTTTTAGCCGGGATAATCCCGCCTTCCTTGAGAATCTGTTTGTCGATATATCCCTTGCCGCGGGACAGTTTCAGACCCGGCTTGGGGAAGGGCTTGTCCCCTTTATCACCTATACCGGGGCCCTGATTTTTCTGTTGCTTTCCCTGGGCTTTATGTTGAATCTAAGCGTTTGGCCCCTGGCAAACCTTTTTTTGGGGGCTTTGGCCTTCCGGGGTATCCTGGTTTTAGATAGTTTCCTGAATTCCCGGGAAATCCAGGGGTTTATCGGCGTTTATTTTGAAAACCGGCTGCCCGGTTTTCTTATCAGCCCCCTGGCTTTTGCCGGGATGGGGGTGTTGTTGACCCTTTACAACATTTTGTCGTTTTTTGCCTGGGGCCGGAGGGCGGCGGATGAGCATTAAGGAACGGCTTTTTTCCGTTACCGGTATTTTTATCCTCTATATATTGTGCTCCCTGGCGGTGATCATGGGTTTCCACTTCCTGTTTCCCCAACGGCCTCCGCCCCTGGGGATCTTTGCGAACCAATGGCGGCTTATCAACGGGGTTTTGACCGGTATCAACCTGTTCCCCGCCCTCGTTTTTTCCGCCCTGACCATACCCTTTGGCGTAAAGGATTACCAGAATATTCAGTTTTCAAAATTTTCCCCCCAGTTTCTGGATATGTTTAAGGTCCCTATTATTACCGCCATCAGCGCCGTTGTGGTATACGGGATTTTATTTTTCCTGGTTTTGCCCGTGGTCCGGGATTATGAGGCGACCATGTATTTTCAGGGGCGGATGTTCAGAATCTCCAAAGACCGGGCGGCGGAGTACGCGGCAAGGGAGGAATGGCCCGAAGCGGCTCAATTTATCGCCCTTTGCGAACGGATTTGGCCGGAAAGCCCGGAGACCGCCGCCCTAAAGACGGAAATTTCGATAAATTATGACGAATACCTGATTATCACTTCCGAAGCCCTGGCGGAGGAGCGGTACCATATTCAGGAGAGACCGCCCCCCGGCCTTGAACGGGCGCCGGGGGACCGAACCCCGGTGGATGCCGCGGAGGCCCTGGCCCTGGCGGAAACAGCCCTGGCGGAAAAGCGGTATTATGACGCCCACTGGCTTGCCACCTTGGGGGGGCGGCTTGCCAGGACGGGCAGTACCGAAAAGAACCGGGCGGCGATCCTGGCAAGTTCCGCCTGGAATCAGGTGGCGGCCCTGACGCCCAATGTCCGGGAGGCCGAGGCCTATGCCCTGTACCGCATAAAGCGGGACGGGTACGAGGCGATGGTTTCCGGGGACTGGATTCGGGGTTATTATATTTTTAGGGAGCTGTCCGGCCTTACCCCGGCGGATCCCGATGTGGTAAATTTTCTCACCCAATGTGAAGCGGGAATCGCCGGTATCGCCTTTTTTACCGATGAATTGAAGATAACCATCGGGGAAATTTTGACGGACGCGGTTTTTTCCTTCCCCAGCCGGGCCGGGGGCCGGGGGGTGGCGCGGATATCTTCCCTCTCCGCTTTTCCTGATTTTGCCTATGGCGTGGGGCTTGAGCTTTTGTTTTTTGACGCGGCCGGGGGATTTTCCTATAAGGTGGAAGCTCCCTACGTGAAGATCCTGCCGATACAGGTGCAGGGAAAACCCCAACTGGTATTCCTGATGCGGGCCCTGGAACGGCAAAACAAAAACGTGCAATGGACGCCGGTGTGGACCGGGGCCCGGCCGGAATTGGGGAATGACGAAGTGGTATTGGACATACGGTTTGAGGATTTTTTCCTCATGACCAGGGCCCGCCGGGGGGTGGAGAACCTCTTTTTGGGGGAGCTTTTTAACGCCGCCAAGGGCCTTGAAAATTACGGGTATATTCCCCAGGTTTTTGAGGCGGAGATCCTCCACCGGGCCTTTGAACCCCTGATCCTGTTTCCCTTGACCATCCTGGTAATTATCATCGGGTGGCGGTTCCGGGCAAAAAAAAAGCCCCGGTATATGGGCCTCCCCATGTTGTGTATCCTGCCCGTGGTGTTTAACGGGGTTGTGCATGTCTACCGGTATGTTTTTGACACCCTGGAAATCGGGATGGTCCTTACCCTGGGCTTTACCCTGACGGGGATCCTTCTTATCGCCGGAATCCTCATCTTTTTTATGCTTGCCCTGATACTGCTGGCGGCCCAGCATGGCTGATCGTCCCGGGGTCAGACCTCTTGCCTCCCGGGGGTCAGACCTCACAAAGTCCGGGCGCTCCTGCGTGTTTACTATCTTTTATCTCTCCTTTATTATTATACCATGCGGGTATTAATTGTAGATGATGAGCGGCATATTCGGGACTCCCTTAAAAAGTACCTGGGCTTGGAACATATCGACGCCGAAGGGTCGGAAACCGGAGAGGCCGCCCTGGAGGCCCTGGAACGGGAGCCCTTTGACGCGGCGATCATCGACCTCAAGCTGCCGGGGATGAGCGGCCAGGAGGTGCTGGAGCGGATGGTCCGGCAGGGCCTTCTTGCGCCGGCAATCATGATCTCCGCCCACGGGCAGATCGCCGACGCCGTGGCGGCCCTCAAAGCCGGGGCCCGGGACTACCTGGTCAAACCCTTTGATCCCGCGGAACTGGTCATCAAGCTCCGGGGGCTGGTAGCGGACAAACGCCGGGAAAACCTGGTGGAAGCGGGGAAACGTACCGGGGCGGGGGAGACCGCCCTGATCGGCGAAACCGGGGTGATGCGGGCCCTCTCCGCCCAAATCGACCGGATCGCCGATTCCAACGTTACGGTCCTTATATCCGGCGAAAGCGGTACGGGCAAGGAGGTGGCCGCCCGGGAGATCCACCGCCGCGGCCCCCTATCGGCGGAACCCTTTGTGGCGGTGAACATCGGGGGCATCCACGAGGGGCTCATGGAAAGCGAGCTTTTCGGCCATGAAAAGGGGGCCTTCACCGGGGCCGCGGTCCGCAAGAGCGGGCTTTTTGAACTTGCCGGCCGGGGGTGCCTGTTCCTGGACGAAATCGGGGAGATGCCCCTGTCCCTCCAGGTAAAACTCCTCCGGGTACTCCAGGATCGGAAGATCCGGCGCCTGGGGGGGACCGGCGATATTCCGGTAAACGCCCGGATCATCTCCGCCACCAACCGGGAGATAGAAACCCTGGTACGGGAGGGCCGTTTCCGGGAGGACCTCTACTACCGGCTCAACGTGTTCCGCCTCACCCTGCCCCCCCTGCGGGAACGGGCCGCCGATATCCCCCTCCTGGCGCGGCATCTCCTGGGTAAACTCACCGCCCGGATGGGGAAGCCCCCCCATGTCCTGGAGCCCGCCGCGGAAGAAAAACTCCGTTCCTATTCCTTTCCCGGTAATGTCCGGGAACTGGAAAATATCCTGGAACGGGCCCTGATCTTCTGCGAGGGCAATGAAATCCGGGGGCAAGACATCGACCTGCACCGGGAAACCGCTGCCGCCCCGGCCTTCTCCGAAGCCGGCCCGCCCACGGGGGATCCCCGGTCCCTGGGGGACCTGGAGAAGGAGGCCGTCATCACGGCCCTGGCCCGTTCCGGGGGGAACCGTACCCGGGCCGCGGAGGAACTGGGGGTGTCCAGGAAAACCATCCTCAACAAGATCAGGGCCTACGGGATCCGTTAGCGGCCCGGTGGACAGGCCCTGGGGCTATTCAATCTTTGGCTCCTAGACGTAAAAGTGTCCACAGGGTAATGTTTGGGTATGAATCAATATTTCATCGAAGGAGGGGCCCCCATCCAGGGGACCATTCGGGCCAGCGGAAATAAAAACGCCGCCCTGCCCTGTATTGCCGCCGCGTTGCTGACCGATGAGCCGGTGGTATTAAAAAACATACCCAACATTGAGGACGTTCAGGTGATGCTGGACGTATACCGGGCCTTTGGCGGGGAGGTAACGCCCCTGGAGCCCAACGCCTATCGGTTTTTACTCCGGGATATCAAAACCTCGGAGGTTCCCCTGGAATACGCCCGGAAGATCCGGGCCTCCATCCTTTTTGCCGGCCCCCTCCTGGCCCGGACGGGTATGGTGACCCTGCCCCCTCCGGGGGGGGACATCATCGGCCGGCGGCGGCTGGACACCCACTTCCTCGTCCTAACCGAACTCGGCGCGGTGGTGGAGATTAACGGGGCGTTTATTTTCCGGGCGCCGGGGCTTACCGGGGCGGATATTTTTTTGGATGAGGCTTCGGTAACCGCCACGGAAAACGCGATCATGGCGGCGGTACTGGCCCGGGGGAAGACCATCCTCACCAACGCCGCCAGCGAACCCCATGTACAGGACCTCTGCCTGATGCTCAACGCCATGGGGGCGGACATAACCGGAATCGGTTCCAATATCCTGACCATTCAGGGGGTTCCCAAACTTTTGGGCTGCGAATTTGAAATCGGCGTTGATTTTATGGAAGTAGGTTCCTTTATCGGATTGGCGGCAGCGACCGGGGGTGAGCTTTTTATCGAAGGCCCCGATGTCCGGGACCTCAGACCCGCCAAAACCGGGTTCGGCAAACTGGGGATAGTCTGGGAGCAGGAGGGAAAGGTCCTCCATGTCCCGGCAAAGCAGGCCATGAAGGCAAACAACGATTTAGGGGGGATGATTCCCAAGATAGACGACGCCCCCTGGCCCGGTTTCCCGCCGGATTTAACCAGTATCGTCACGGTGGTCGCCACCCAGATAGAGGGTACCGTCCTTGTCCACGAAAAAATGTTTGAATCCCGGATGTTTTTTGTGGATAAGCTCATCGATATGGGCGCCCGGATCGTCCTCTGCGATCCCCACCGGGCGGTTATCTCCGGCCCCACGACCCTGACCGGATCGGAACTAACCAGCCCGGACATCCGGGCCGGCATGGCCATGGTTATCGCCGCCATGTGCGCCCGGGGGAACAGCATTATCCGTAACGTCTACCAAATTGAGCGGGGGTATGAAAATCTGGTTCCCCGGCTCGCGTCTTTGGGGGCCCGAATAATTTCCCGGCAGCCGGGCTGACAGCCCCGTATCGGGCGCGGCATCGGCAGCCTGAGCAAAAAGCGCAAGGGATAGAAGCGGAATCAACCAACCCCGCGCAGAGCGGACGGGGTATGGTTGGTTCGAAAGGAAATTTATAGCGGATAGCCCGGTCCGGTCACGGTGAACCTGCGGTTCGCCGGGGCCGGATGCGCCCACAATTCACCGGGTTTAATCCGCTTTTCCGGCCCTCAGGCAAGGTCCGAAAAAACATCCCCCAGGCGGACAACAAGCCCCTCAATCGCCGCCGAGGGGAGCGTTGCGCCGGAATCGTAAACCGTTCCCATATAGGCGTTGTTTTGTAACACAAAGGCCTGTACGGTTTTTGATTTTTGCGCCAGGATCCAATACTCCCGCACCCCGGCCTTTATATAGAGGTTGAATTTGCGGATATATTCGTCCGCGGTGTTTGAGGGGGAAAGGATCTCCGCCACCAGATCCGGCGCGCCCCGACAGCCCTCGGGGCCCCGCTTTTTTTCGTCGCAGATAACGGAAATGTCCGGCTGAACCACCGTATCGTCGCTTTCGTCCTCCGTATAGAAGAGCCGCACGTCGTAGGGCGCGGGCCGCACCTTGCAGGGTCTACCCCGTAAATAGTTCACCAGTTGCGTAGTCAGTTCCACCAGGATCGCCTGGTGGGAATCGTTGGGGGCTGCCAGGGCATAGGCGGTTCCGTTGATAAGCTCGAAACGTTCCCCTTCATCCAATTCCCATGCCTTGTAATCGGCATAGGTAAAGCGCCGTCCTTCATCCGCTAAAATTCTCGCCGCGTCACCCATGGGTTAAGGGTAACCCGGAAGGGGGCCCCTGTCAACACATACGCGCGGCATTATCCCCCGTATTCCGGGAGGGTGATCCTCGCCGCCATACCCCCGCCTTCCCGCCTTTCCAGGCTGACCGAGCCGTGAGCCGCCTCCACAAAACGCTTCACGATGCTGAGGCCTATGCCGGTCCCGGTACTCTTGCTGGTAAAAAAGGGGTCAAAGACCCGGCCCAGGTCGGCGGGGGCGATCCCCTTGCCCCGGTCAAAGATGGTGATGGTCAGGCTGCCGTTGT
>JAIRMO010000084.1 GCA_031258625.1 Spirochaetaceae bacterium
CGGCAACAATTTAACTGCCAACTACGACAGTTACGCTCTCGCTGCATAAACAGCGGAACGCGGAAACCGGCTCCGCCGCCTTGAGGGGCCGAATTTCCGTCGCAATCAAGGCTGGTCAACCTTCGCTTTCGGACGGGGCGCGACGAGATATTTCCGGAATACGGATGGGCCGCAGGCCGCATTGCCAAACTCATCCCGACAATATAAAACGCGGCTAAACCTGTAGAGATCTGTATTTCGCGTATTAGGACGCGGGTTCGACTCCCGCCACCTCCAAAAACCGCGGTATCCCGCGATGAAACACCGCGGGGTAAGTCCGAAGTAAATGGGATCTGTCCGAAAAAAGGCGGTAAACCGCCCGTAAAAGACTTGTTTTGGGAAAAACATTATTTTTTTGTATGAAAATATAAAGACTGGTATTATATTATGATTACTTGCTAAATTCAAGAAAAATTGCTTGTGAATTATCATAAAGCGGGTTATAAATCTCATTATAGTAAGGAATTGAAAATGCCGATAATGAACCAATATGAGGGTTCACAACAGCGTTTTATATCTCCTATTAATTTCGGCGGTGTGTATAGCCGCCGAGGAACCGGTTCATGTGATACAAAGGGGGGATACTATTTATTCTATAGCCCGTTCTTACGGCGTTAGAGTTGAGGATGTTTTATCCCTAAATGGCATGACCGATACGGATGTCCTGCGGATTCAGGTGGGACAGCGTATTAAAATACCCGGGAATGTTCAGTCTTCCGCATCCTCAGTTCCGGCGGCAGCCATTACGGAACACCGGGTGGCTAAGGGGGAGACCTTTTACGGAATAGCCCGGAGATACGGCATTACCCTTCAGGTCCTTCGGAATGTTAATCAAGTTTCAGAAAATTATATCTTAAAAGAAGGGGATGTATTACGAATACCCACAACGGCCGCTGCCGGTATTCCGAAAACTTCCCCGGCCCCTCAGGGGGAGGGGGATCGTACTCCGGCGGCGGGTACCGTTCCCCGTTTAACGGAAACCAGGCGTGTGGATGCTTCCATACGCTGGCCGGTGAAGGCCCAAGAGGTGTCCTATATGACCGGAAAACTAAACGGGGTGGTAGTTGTAGGGGAAAAATCAGAGTCTATACGGAATCTTATCCAAGGAACGGTGGTATCTGCAGGACCTTACCGTGGATTTGGAAAGGTTGCGATTATCCAAGTTGCAGGAGGTTATTTATACGTATATGGCGGTTGTGAAAGTCTTTCGGTCAAGGTAGGCGATAGGGTTGCTTCGGGAACAGAACTTGGGAAGCTCGGTGTTGACGCGGTATCTGAAAAACCACAATTGTTTTTAATGGTATACCGGAATAATAATCCCATGGATCCCGCCCGTGCCCCCAGAGCTTAAGGCGCTTGAAAATTTTCACAAATAGACAACTGAGATGAGGTTCCAAACCCGCCGGGTTTTAAGTTCATTTCAGAGCAGATAAAAATATGGCTAGAACCTGAGAAGGGTGGTAACATGGTAAAAACGGTAGTTATGTCGGGGAAAGGTAAACAGACAAGTAGAAAAAAAGGGGTTTTATATCCTATGAGTGATATTGGTGCAGAGCGAAGTCGTGCAAAAAAAAGAACATCGGATATCTCATCAATGAAAAGACCAAAGCGATCAAAAGCTGCCAAAGAAACGGATCCATTGGCTCTTTATTTCAAACAAATTTCAAAATTTCCACTATTAACGGTTCAGGAAGAACAGCTAATTGGTGAAAAGATCGTAATATTGCGGCAAGAAATCCAGAAACTTGCCCAGGAATACGAGGGAAGGGAACAAGACGGGAATTATAAAAGAGAACGTTCCATTCTGGATAATTCCTTGCTTTTATATAAAAACCGGATGATCAATTCCAATCTGCGTTTGGTTGTTTCTATCGCCAAAAATTATCAGCACCGGGGCTTATCCCTGCTTGATCTTATTGATGAAGGTAACATCGGGCTTATAGAAGCGGTGGAACGGTTTGATTATACCAGGGGTTGTCGTTTTTCTACCTATGGAACCTGGTGGATCCGGCAGGCTATCATTAAGAGTATCGCCGATAAGGGACGGGTGATCCGTATCCCCATTCATATGCTGAATACCATTAAAAAATGTTATTTCGTGGCGAAACAATTGACCCAGGATTTGGGCAGGGATCCAAACGAAGCGGAATTATCCGAATATTTGGGAATACCCATTTCCAAGGTAAAGGAGATCGTCAAACTTTCCCAGGAAACCACCAGCCTTGATACCATTGTGGACGACGGTAACCTTACCCGTCTCGCGGATCTTATCAAGGATGACACCATGGAAGAACCCTTTGAAATGGTCTTTTCCATGACCCTTCAGGAAACCATGGAGGATATTTTGTCCCACCTTTCGGAACGGGAGATGAAGATCATCCAGCTCAGGTTTGGACTCACCGGAGAAGGGCCCCTCACCCTGGAAGAAACGGGCAAACTTTTGGGTATAACCCGGGAACGGGTCCGGCAGATCCAGGAGAAGGCGACCTTCAAGCTCCGTAACCTGAAACAGCTCTACGAATTGCAGGAAAAATCCTGAAGCCCCCCGCCGGGGGGTTATGCCCCCGGGGCGGGCGACGAACGGCGCGTCGCCGAGCGGCCCGACTTCAAAGGGGGGCGCCGTACATTCCCAGGGGGCCGCCTCGCGGGGGCCTGAAACCCCTATGGGGGTGGGGGTTAAAAAAACCGGGTGAGGAAGGTGGAAAAGGCCGGGACATAGGTTACGAGGAGTACCACCGCCAGTTGGATAAGGAGAAAGGGAAAAACATAACGGCAGATATCCACAAAAGGTTTTTTGAACCGGTAACTTGCCAGGAAAAGGTTGAGCCCCACCGGTGGGGTAAGGAACCCCACCTCCAGGTTGGTGATGAAGATGATCCCCAGATGTACCGGATCGATCCCGTAGGCCATACCCAAGGGGGTTATCAGGGGTAAAACGATGAGGATCGCGGAGAATATGTCCATAAGGCACCCCACCACGAGGAGGCTCAGGTTGAGGAGCAGGAGAAAGATGAATTTAGACCCGATGGTTTCCAGCATCCAGTCCGCGAGGATCATGGGCATATTGGTGTCCACAATATAAAAAGACAGGGACTGGGACAGGGCCAGGATGGCCAGGACCCCGCCGATAATGGGAACCGATTTGAGGAACACTCCGGGAACCTGGGACAGGGTAATATCCCGGTGAATCAACACCTCGGTGATAAAAATATAGATTACCGCCACCCCGCCGATTTCCACCAGGGAGAGGAAACCCGTAAAATAACTTGCCACCAGAAAAAAGGGAAGGATAATCTCCAAAGCGGATCCCTTGAGGGATTGGAGGGCCCTTTTGAGGTTAAAGGGTTCCACCGGGATTTTAACCTTGATCGACGCGAAAATTCCAAAGCCCGTCACCACGACAACCAGGACTATGCCGGGGATAAGGCCCCCTAAAAACATGTGGAAAACATTGATCTGGGCCATGGCGCCTACCAGGATCAGGGGGAGGCTGGGGGGGAAAAGAAGGCCGATACTCCCCACCGAGGCAAGGAGGCCGATGGAAAATTTTTCCGGGTATTTGACATGCTCCGAGAGAATGCTGAAGAGTATCCCTCCCAGGGCTAGGATCGTTACCCCCGACGCGCCGGTAAAGGAGGTAAAGAAGGCGCAGATGATCACCGTGGCGATGATCATCCCCCCGGGAAGCCAGGAAAAGAGGCTGCGGAAGGTTTCTACCAATCGTATGCCCGCCTTGCTTTCCGAAAGGAAAAAACCTACCAGGGTAAAAAGAGGAATGGCGATGATGTTGTCATTGGTTAGGGCCGAATAAATATCGGTAGCCACCGTATCCACTTGGCTCCCCGCGGCTTCCAGCAAAATGAGGACCAGCCCCCCCATGATCACAAAGAGGGGCGTTCCCGCCAGGGCGGCGAGGAGGAGGAAGATCACCACCGGGACTTTAAGATACCAGGCCCCCAGATAAAAAAGATCCGACAGATCATAGGCCCAGGGGGGAAGATCAAATTCCCAGATAAATTTTGCTATGGACGGAAAGGACGCCAGCGTCCCCAGCAGGATGGCGAGCAAGGGAAAAATCCGCTTCCAGCCTGAAAGTCCGGTCCGCCGGGCAAAACGGGAAGCGATAACCCCGTATCCCAGGGGGATGATCAGGGCAAAGAAGCGATCCGGAATAAACCCGATCGTCCTCCCGGAAAGGCCGATTCTGATAAACGCCGGGGCGGTCCAGGCGATAACCGTCACCACAAAAGCGGAGAGGAGGTTGGTAAAGACCCGAAGCCGGCGTTTGAGCCCCTCCCCGGAAAAATACTGAACCAGGGCAATGGAAAGGTGTTCCTCGTTCCGGGTGGCGGCCATCCCCGAGAGCATCCCCACCCAGAGGAGCAGGTGGATCATAAACTGGGAAGATCCGCTGATGCCGGTCTTAAAAAAGATCCGCGCCGCCGCCTCCGTTACGGGAAGCAGGGTCAAAAAAACCAGGGAAAGGACACAGAACCCGTTTTCAGCCGAGTAGAGAACGGCGGCCCTTCGGAATTTTTTCTGAGCCTCCCCTGAACCGGTCATGGCCGCCGGCTCCGGTAATCCTGGAGTATGCCCTGGATCCGCTCGTACATTTCCCGGTGAAAAACGTTCCGGTTGACCAGATCCGGAATATAGCGGGTTATTTCCTGGTACCATTCCTGTTCCTGCCGGGGGCTTGCCTGGTTTATACTAACTCCGTTTTGCCTCATATTGGCTATGGCCTCTTCCTCCCCCCGCTGAAAGGAATTTTCAATTTCCGCTCCCGCCTGCCTGACGATTTCCCGCAGGGGTTCCTGGTATTGAGGGGGGAGCCGGGCCCAGGCGTTTTTACTCATCAGTACCCCCCCCATAAAGGGGGCCAGGTTGACGGTACTCATGTGTTTGGCGACCCGGTAAAACTGAAAGGCGGAAACGGAAATAGGACTCTGGTAAATCGCGTCAATCATACCGCTGTTGAGCCGTTGCGCCACATCGGTTGTGGCGACCCGGACCATCCGGAAGCCCATGGTCCTAAAGGCATCCATGATCTCCTGCTCATCCGGATTGGTCCCCACTTTAAGGCGTCTCAGATCATCGGGAGTATATACCGGGCTCCGGGAGAAAATTTTGACCCACCCCGCTTTGACTAAAACCAGGTTGATATACCCCGCTTCTTCAATCCGGGAATTGAAGACGGGCCGTACCTCCTGTAAGACCGCATCCAGTTCCTCATTGTTTCTGATAAGAAAAGGAATACTCAGGGCCATAACTTCCGGGGTCACCGAATTGAGGGCGATACTGGTGAAAATCGCCGCCTGAATTTTATCCTGCCGGAGTTTCATCAGGTAATCCCCCTCGGAACCGGGGTACTGATGGAGGACATGGAGATCGACTTCCCCATTGGTGGTCCGGCTCCACTCGGCGGCTATCCGATCCAGGGTCCTGCCCCAGGGTGAATTCCGCGGGAGGGAGGATGCCAAGTTGATGGTGATCTTCCGCTTCCGCTGTCCGTAAAGAAAATTGGGGGAGGCGATTAAAAACAACAGGGTGAGGATGATGAGGGAGCAAGGGGCCAATTTTTTACCTGTCATGTCGATACTCCTTTGCGGGTCGAACCGGTTTTACAATCCAATGAGAATGCCGCTTTCCATACCCCGGTTCTTCATTTTTTAAGACGTTTATGTTCATCTAATATTCATCGCTGATCCATTCTTCACCATCGTCAATATCAATAAAATAATCGGAAGCCGTATTCAGCAGATTTTGAGCTTTTCGCTGGGCAATGATGTTCATCAAACGGCTGCCGGGATCGGCATCCACGTCCAAAGCCAGGGCCTTCTCCAAATACGCCTTAAAGGTATCATAATCTTGGGCGGGGATCGAGACCGCCTGGGCATAGGATACATAGGGTCCCGCCAAAAGGCCCCGGGATTTTTCCAGGGCCCGGTTGAAATGGACCGTTACCCGGGTTTTATCCCCCCCCATGGATTCGGGCAGGGAAGAAAGGGCGAGGATATAAAATTCGTCCAGGGCGCCGTGGTTAAAATCAGGATCCAGGGCATAGGCCCGGTCTATGAGGAACATCAGATCCGGCACCCGGCGGCCCAGGGCGAGGTCAAAGGGATCCAGGGAATAGGCGGAAAGGTATCCCGCGGCGGTCCAGTAGAGGAGGGGCACATCGGCCTTTTTCATCCGGGCCAGGTACGGCTCCAGGGTCCCGTCGACGGAAGATGCCCCGCTAAAACCGGGATACTTTTTATCCAGCCCTCCGTAGAGGAGGTCCGCCCCCCGGAGGTAGAATTTTTTTGCCCGTTCCAGGGCGGCCTGACGTTTTTCATACTCGGCAACGGGTAAAAAATCCGCCGGTCCCTGGATAAAGGCATTGGCATACATGATAAAAAGGGAGCCGGTGGTCAGGATCAACCCCTGATGCTCCGGATTGGAGGACAAAAGGGTTTCGTACATTTTTATCGCAAAGGGCAGGGCTTCCTCGACCAGTTCGGAATCCGGGTCTCCGGTAAAAACGGTGTTGCTCCCCTCCCCGGTTAAGGCATTGGATACCGCCCGGATCGCCATTTTGTTGATCGAACAGGCGGAACATAATACCAGAACCGCAAAAGAAACTCCCCACACCCGTATAAAGCGAGGCTTCATCTTCCCTCCTCACCTAAAAAACTTTCAAGAAACCGTCCCCAGGCTATTGCCTGGGCGCGGCTATACGAAAACGCTAATCCCCAATTACCCGGCGTATGTCCCGTTTAATGGCCTCCAGTTTCCGTCCGCCTCGGCTTTAGCCGCCGGGAGCCCGCCGCCGCCCACTTCGGCGCAGCAACTGGCGTAGAATTTGATCTTAGGTTCGGTCCCGCTGGGCCGGGCGCTGACCACGGTCCCGTCTTCAAGATAAAACTGGAGGACATCGCTTTTGGGGAGGTCCACCGGTTCCCTCCGGGCCGGATCCTGGGGGTACTTCCACACCGATTCCCGGATGTCCCGGACCTTTTCTACCCTAATATCCCCCAGGGTTTGGGGGGGGTGTTTCCGGTATTCATCCATAATCCCTTTCATGATTGCCGGCCCCTCGGGACCCTGGAAATACTTGGAGATCCCCAACTCCTGCCAGTACCCGTGGGCCCGGTAGAGTTCATCCAACCGTTCCGGAAGGCCCTTTCCTTTACTTCGCCAGTAGAGGGTCATTTCCGCGGTAAGGGCGGCGGCGGAAATCCCATCCTTGTCCCGAACCTCGTCCTCCACCAGATACCCGTAACTTTCTTCGGTACCGAACACAAAGGTTTTTCCCTGGCCGTCGCTTTCACAACGCCCCATAATATCGGCGATCCACTTAAACCCCGTCAGGCACTCCCTACACTCCACCCCGTAGGATGCGGCCACCCGTTTCTGCATCCCCGTGGTAACGATGGTGTTCACCATCACCGGGTCGGCCGGCATCTTTCCCGTCTCTTTCAGGGAAAGGAAGATATAATCCGCCAGAAGAACTCCCATTTGGTTCCCCGTTACCAGGGTATAGGCCCCTCCCGGACCGTCCTTGCCGGGGACGGCAATGCCAAAACGATCCGCGTCGGGATCGGTGGCCATCACCACATCGGCCTTTTCCTTTTTTCCCAGTTTGATCGCCATATCCAGGGCCGCCGCTTCTTCGGGGTTGGGGAAGGCCACCGTGGGGAAGTCTCCGTTCCCCTCCCGCTGTTCCGGGACGGTGATCACCTTTAAGCCCAGGCTTCCCAGGATCGCTTCCACAGGGAAAGCCCCGGTCCCGTGGAGGGGGGTATACACAATTTTCACTTCCCCCGCCCTGGCCCGGATCAGATCCGGCCGGAAAAGGCGGCTTTTCACCATGGCCTGATAGGGTTCGTCGATTTCCTTGTCAATAACCACCAGGAGTTTTTTGTCCAGAGCTTCCTCCCGGCTCATTTCCCGGATCTCCCTTACGGCGTTCACCTCGCCGATGATGCCGGTGTCGTGGGGGGGAATCACCTGGGCGCCGTTGTTCCAGTAGGCCTTATACCCGTTGTATTGGGGAGGGTTGTGGCTGGCGGTAACCACGATCCCCGTGTCGCAGCTCAGGTACCGGATGGCAAAGGACAGTTCCGGGGTGGGCCTGAGGGAGGAAAAGAGGTAGGTCTTTATCCCGTTGGCGGCAAAGATAAGGGCCGCGGCCTCGGCGAATTCCGCTGAATAATGACGGCTGTCAAAGGCGATCACCGCGGAAAGCCCTCCGGCGGTGTTCCCCCGGGCGTCCTTTTCCGGAAAGGTCTTTTTTAGGTAAGCGGCCAGGCCCTGGGTGGCGCTTTTGACCACCAGGGTATTCATCCGGTTATACCCCCCGCCGATAAGTCCCCGCAGGCCTCCGGTACCGAATTCCAGATTCCGGTAAAACCGGTCCTCCAGCTCCTTTAAATCCTCTTTTATAAGGAGATCTTCTATCTCGGCCTTAAAATGTTTGTCCTGTTCCCGGGCAATATACCCCTTTGCTTGGGCAATAAGGGTGTTTTTATCCATAAAAAAGACCTCCTGTACGGGTATAAATTCAGTATAGCCCTCGGCCCATTCGGATGCAAGACCCGGGCCCTTGCGTTAATTGTTTCTTTTTGGTAAACTATAAATTATAGATGATCTGGTTTCAAAACCGGTTAGGCCCCAAATGAGACCAGCCTGTTTTTCTCTATAAACCTAAGATGGTTGTTTCAAAGTTTGATATTTTGAAACAGCCTTAAATAAATGATTTTTGTTTTTAAGCGGAAATCGGTTTAATTTTATGAGGAGGCTCTATGACTATAGCCGAAATGTTGGAGCAAAGCGGCGTTCTTACCCTGCTCGGCATGGGAATTGTGTTTGGTTTTTTGGTGGTTCTGATTATTTGTGTAACTTTGGCAGGAAAAATCATCCATGCCCTGGGGGCGGATAAAGATGTGAGGGCCCCGGTTAATACGGCGCCTTCCCCGGGCGGAACGGCAAATGCCGGGAATGCGGCGGTAACCGCGGCTATTTCGGCGGCGGTTACTGAATACCGCAAAACAAATCAATAATTAAGGAAATATGAAGATGTCTAAAGTTAAACTTACCGATTTGGTATTGCGGGACGCCCATCAGTCCTTATTTGCTACCCGGATGGTTACCGCCGATATGTTGCCGGTCTGTGAAAAGTTGAACAGGGTCGGTTATTTTGCCCTGGAAGCCTGGGGAGGGGCTACCTTTGATTCCTGTATCCGCTTTTTAAACGAAGACCCCTGGGAGCGGCTTAAAAAACTCAAAGCCGCCCTGCCGGATACCAAGATCATGATGCTCCTTCGGGGGCAGAACCTCCTGGGGTACCGCCATTACGCGGACGATGTGGTGGCTAAATTCGTGGAAACTGCGGCCAAAGACGGGGTCGATGTGTTCCGCATCTTCGACGCGGTGAACGATCCCCGGAATTTCCAGGCCGCCACCGCGGCGGCTAAAAAGACGGGTAAACACATCCAGGCGGCTATTTCCTATGCCACTACTCCCTTTCATACTATAGAAAAGTACGTGGAATTAGCCAAGGAATACGCCGGAATCGGCGCCGATTCCCTTTGTATCAAGGATATGTCCGGCCTCCTCAAGCCCTATGACGCCTATGAGCTGGTAAAGGCCATCAAAAAAGCGGTGGATCTCCCCATGGAGATCCACTCCCACGCCACCACCGGTATGTCCGTGGCAACCCTGACCAAGTCCGCCGAGGCGGGGGCGGATATTCTGGACACGGTCATATCTTCCCTTTCCATGGGTACCAGCCACAGCCCCACGGAAACCATGGTGGAGATTTTCCGGGGTACCGAATACGATACGGGGTTGGACATCAACTTGCTTCTGGAAATCGCCACGTATTTCCGGGAAGTGCGGAAGAACTATAAAAAATTCGAGTCCAGCTTCCTGGGCGCCGACACCCGGATCCTCGTTTCCCAGGTTCCCGGGGGGATGCTCTCCAATCTGGAAAGCCAGCTTAAGGAGCAGGGGGCGTCGGATAAGATCGACGCGGTCCTCAAGGAAATCGCCGTGGTCCAGAAGGACTTTGGGTATCCGCCCCTGGTAACCCCCACCAGCCAGATCGTGGGAACCCAGGCGGTGTTTAACGTGTTGTTCGGCCGGTACAACCGGCTTTCCGGGGAATCCATGGACCTTTTGGCGGGTAAATACGGCGCCTGTCCGGCCCCCAAAAACCCTGAAGTGGTAAAAAAGGCCCTGGATGCCCTCAAAATGGAAAAGGAGATCACCCACCGTCCGGCGGATGATATTCCCAATGAATACGAAAAACTCGAAGGGGAAACCAGAAAACTCCTGGGGGCCGATACGGTGAGCGTCGAGGATGTGTTGACCTACGCCATGTTCCCCAAGGTTGCCCCGGATTTCTTCAAAAAACGTCCCCAGGGACCGGTGGTCTTTAAACCCGAAGCCGAGGCTGCGGCGGCCCCGGCAGCCCCTGGGCAGGCCGCCCGGTACACGGTGAATGTAAACGGGGCCAATTACAACGTGGTGGTTGCCCCTGCGGGGACCGTCGCGGTTACGGCGGCTCCGGGCCAAGGAAGCGGAGCTTCCCCGGCTCCGGCATCTTCCGGCGGCGGCCAGGTCATCCCCGCTCCGGTAGCGGGGACGATCCTCCGTTATGCCGCGGATGAAGGCGCGGAGGTCAATACCGGTCAGACGGTGCTGATCATCGAGTCCATGAAAATGGAACTGGAGATCAAGGCCGCCGCCGCCGGGAAGATCCACTTCCTCGTTCCCACGGGGACCCAGGTGGCGGCCCAGCAGCCCGTGGCGGAATTGGGGGGGGGAGGCGGCGCGGCCCCCGCTCCCGCTCCCGCTCCCGCTCCTGTTCCGGAAGCGGCTCCGGTGGCAGCGGCCCCCGCTCCTTCGGCGTCCGGTACCACGGTTCCCGCGCCGGTGGCGGGGACCATCCTCCGCTACGCGGTGAACGAGGGGGCCCGGGTTGCCTCCGGGGACACCATCATCATCATCGAGTCCATGAAAATGGAACTGGAAATCAAGGCCACCGCCGCGGGTACGGTACATTTCCTGGTCCCCACGGGAACCCAGGTGGCCTCCCAGCAGCCCATCGCGGAGATCGGGTAAAGCCCCCGGAGGAAAAAGGTTATGTCAGATATGAAAAAGAATCCGGTACTGATTACCAAAATATGTTTGCTCCTGGTAATAGGCGCCTTTGTGTTTTCCTTTCTGCCCCGGGTTGGGGCCCAATCGGTCGCCGGGGGAGACAATCTTCCCTCGATCTACAACCTGAACGGGATAATTCCCAACAGCGGCGATCTTCCCCGGGTATCCATCGGCAGTTTTTTGAAAAATATCGCGGAAACCACCGGGATTTTTGCTTTTGCCACCGACAAGGTGGAAAAAGAGACCACCCTGGTTGATAACGCCACGGGAAAAAACAGAACCACCACGGTCTTGGGCTGGCAGGAACTGCTCATGGTGGCGGTGGGCTTCCTCATCATCTACCTGGGGGCGGTGAAGGGCTTTGAGCCCCTGCTCCTCATCCCCATCGGTTTCGGGACGGTCTTTGTGAACGTCCCCTTTGTCGCCATGGGCTCCCCCCCCCACGGGTTCCTCCACATCATCTACGAGACCGGGGTGGGGAACGAATTTTTCCCCCTGATCATCTTCATGGGTATCGGGGCCATGACCGACTTCGGCCCCCTTATCGCCAACCCCAAGACCGCCATTCTGGGGGCGGCGGCCCAGTTCGGCGTGTTCGCTACGCTTTTCGGCATCGCCGTGGCCAACTACCTGCCGGGGGTTGCCTTTAACCTCAAGGAAGCCTGCTCGGTGGCGATCATCGGCGGCGCCGACGGCCCCACCACGATCTATATCGCCGCCAAGCTGGCCCCCCACCTTTTGGCCACGGTAGCGGTGGCGGCCTATTCCTACATGGCCC